>JAILBW010000167.1 GCA_024680695.1 Bacteroidaceae bacterium | reverse complement strand
TATACAATGCCCAGAAGTAATAGATTCTGTTGCAATGAATGAATACGTACAATCAATTCTAAGGAGAACGTATACAGAATCGCAGTTAAACAATCCCAACAAGTCATTTGAAGAAAATAAAGAAATATATTTGGACACACGTAGTGCTCAAAAAAAATACGTAAGGGAGAATGCTATCAAGAAGGTTGTATGGTTTTGCATAAATCTATCAGAAAATGTGGGAAGATATGAAATAATCATGTACTATGACAATGAATACAATAAGGCTGATGGTGAAGACCTATAACCATAACAACATAAATTATATGAAGAAGCTTATTTCTTTATTAAGTGCTATGCTGATATGCAATATTTGCATTGCACACGAAGTGGTAACGATTAAGGCTGGAACTATTATACCCATGCAGGCTGTAAAAACAGTTAAGGCAGCAGATGTGGAAGTCGGACAGGCTGTAGACTTTCAGGTATCAGAGAATATAGTAGTAAAAGGTATGACCGTTATACCCAAAGGGACGCCAGTGAAAGGTACGGTTTCTGAGGCAAAGAAGAGCACAATTGCCGGAACTAAAGGCCGACTGGTTGTGAATATTAGCCGAATGAATCTCCCAAATGGGGATCCAATATTCTTCTCCAATACGATGGTGAATATCTCTGGAAACAACCGCACCCCACTTGCCGTTGTTACAGCACTTTTTGTTTGGCCATGCATCTTCATTCCAGGCACGAAGGCTGTCATGCCAGAAGGCTATGAAGTGATGGGCATGGTGGCATCCAATGCGGATGTAACTGTCGAATGACAGTAGATAACTAGTCAACCCTTAAAAAACGTCATTGCGAGCTGGCCGTTTCTGTCAATAGTGAAAAAAGGCCGGCAAGATGTCTTTCCCTGCAAATCCTGAGTCCAGGGGGACTGCATCATCTTCGAAACCCTCTGACTGAAGACGGCCGAGCATTCGTCGGGCTCAGAACTGGAAGTAGATGAAGGGCTGCATCTCGGCTGTCACAAACTGATAGAGCATGAATACGGTGGCGAGCACGGCGAGGCCGATGACAGGCAGAGGCAAGCGGGCAAAGGAGAGGCGATAGCGACGCTTGAGGTCGGTGGGCAGCCAGTGAATGATCATTCCAGCGAGGAAGAGCAGGAAGACATTGCGATAGGCCGCACAGACATCCAGCACGTTTACGCTCCAGCGGGTGCCGATGGCCTCGATCATCTCGGTGGCAATGCGCCAGGCGGTCTCGTTGGCCACGGCGGGGTCGAGGTTGGAGCCCGAGCGGAAGAAGAGGCGCGTGAAGGTGATGAAGGTGAAGGTAACGGCGATGCTCCAGGCGCGGCCTACCCAGGGGAAGACGGGGGAGCTGACTCCACGGAAGGCCCAGCGCACCCAAGCGCTGAGGCAGATGAAGGCAACGAAGACGAGCAGGACATTCCACAGCGCTGCGGGGGCGAAGTGTGCCAAGAGGATGAGCACGAAAGTGACCAGCGTGGCGCAGAGGGCACGACGCAGCAGCGAGAAGTCGCGCCAGAACTTGAAGACGATCATGCCGGCACCGTTGAGTCCGCCCCACACGAGGAAGTTGCACGAAGCACCGTGCCACAATCCGCCCAGCACCATCGTAATCATGGCATTGAGGTTGGCGTAGATGTGGCGACGCTTCTCGGGACGGCGATAGGCGGTCCAGATGGTGGACAGCAGGACGAAGGCTGCCAGAGCAGCCAGCCACACACTGCCGCTGAGGATGAGCGTGAAGAGCGTGATGACGGTAATCCAGAAGTAGGTGGCGCCCGTCACATTGCGGTTGCCGCCCAGCGGGATGTAGAGGTAGGTCTGCAGCCAGCGGGAGAGCGAGATGTGCCACCGTTTCCAGAAATTGGAACAGTTGGGGGCCTTGTAGGGCGAGTTGAAGTTCATGGGAAGGTGGAACCCCATGAGCATCGACAGGCCGATGGCAATGTCGGTGTAGCCCGAGAAATCGGTATAGACCTGGAGCGAATAGACAAAGAGTGCCATCAGGTTCTCGAAACCAGAGAAGAAGTGGGGGTTGGCAAAGACGCGGTCGATGAAGTTCACCGCCAGATAGTCGGAGAGGATGATCTTCTTGGCCAGTCCGTTGAGAATCCAGAAGACGGCGATGCCGAACTGCATGCGTCCTAGGAAGTAGCGCCGATAGAGCTGGGGGATGAAGTCGGAGGCCTTGACGATGGGGCCTGCTACGAGCTGGGGGAAGAAGGAGACGTAGAAGCCGAAGTCGAGTATGTTGCGTACGGGACGGACGAGGCCCTTATAGACATCGACCGTGTAGCTGATGACTTGGAAGGTGTAGAACGAGATGCCCACGGGCAGGATGATGCGGTCCACGCTCCAGAACTGGGAGTGAGTCAGCCGGTTGGCTGCCTCGGCGGCGATGTTGGAGACCTGGAGATTGGTGCCCAGCAGTTGGTTCAGCATATCGACGAAGAAGTAGCTGTACTTGAAGTAGCAGAGGAGTCCCAGGTCGATGGTCACGCTCAGCGCCAGCAGGATGCGACTGCGCCAACGTGCCTTCTCGCGCTGGGAATAGATGCCCCGGGCAATGAGGTAGTCGGTGCAGGTGACCAGAATGAGCAGGCCGACGAAGTAGCCGCTCGTCTTGAAGTAGAAGAAGAGGCTGACGAGGAACAGGTAGGCATTGCGCAACGCCTGCTGCCAGCGGTAGCAACGTGCGGTGATCAGCGTGAAGCCTGTGAAGACGAGGGCAAAGAATATCCAAAACTGGAGTTGCGTGAAGAGCAGGGGAGAGTTGGGGTCGAAGGCCAAGACGCGGCGAAGTACCTCGCCGGAGTTTTCCCCTAATTGCTGGAAAATAGGGAGAAGCGTACTGAAGAGCGGGGTGAATATGGAGATGATTTGTGACATTTCTGTTATTCTTTATGGGAGCTGGGGTGTTTTTCACTTTTCACTCTCCTGTAAGGAGGGGCCGGAGGAGGCTTCCCTCTTCAGGTAGTCGTTGACGATGGCGTTGTAGAGCAGGTCGCCCCATAGTTCGTAGCCCTCGCGGGT
Source organism: Bacteroidaceae bacterium (assembly GCA_024680695.1). GTDB lineage: Bacteria > Bacteroidota > Bacteroidia > Bacteroidales > Bacteroidaceae > Physcousia. The sequence goes on along the minus strand of JAILBW010000167.1, from coordinate 25,850 downwards.
GAAGTGGATGTGGTCTGGGCGCTGCAGTCGGGCGCGAACCCATGCATTCGAGGAGCGCATCCCGCCCATCAGCGCATAGACGTCGAAGACGGCGGAGTCGGTCTCGCGGGCCAGTTCGCACATTGCCTTCTGCACTCGGGGGGTGTTCGTGTTCGGCTGACGGCGACGGCCCCGGAAACTGAACCAGCAGTCGTTGTTCGTAATGAAGATGAAGCAGCACTGGGGGCTGACACTGCGTATTCGGCGAATCAGTTCGCGATAGTTGGCCTTGAACTGCTCGACGTCGAACGACTGCGGCCCGACGTTCGCATCGTTGATGCCCAGTCCGAGAATGACGAGCGAGGGCGGGTTGAGACGCAGGTCTTCCTCGAGAAGCGGACATCGCAACCATGCGGCCACGCTGGCACCGTTGATTCCCGACTCGCTGTAAACGATTCCCGGTGCATTGCTCTCGGCTTCGATGCCGCGCAAGCGGAACATGAGGCTGTCGGCCACCAGGCCCCGGAAGCCGAGGCTGCATGTATCGGCCTCCGAGGGCAGGGCAAAGCGGAAACCGGGATGCCCGTCGGATTCGAGCGGGAGAAGCGTGTCGGTGCCCCACACGAAATAGGGTTCCACCTCGGGAGCACTGCCTTCGCCCAGAACGCGCAAGGTGTCGCTGCGCCACAGGGAGAGCGACCCCATATCGAGCACGATGCGGGCTGCCGTATCGCACGTCTCGACGCAGGCGCCGGTGAGCCCCAGTGGAAGCCGTGGTTCGCGGTCAACACACCGACTACCGGTCCACACGCCTTCGTGCCACATTGCGTAGCTCTGCGGGGCATTGCTCTTCATTGCCGTGAAGGGGAAGAGCAGACCTCGGCCTGCCGATGCCATGCCTGTGGCAGTGGCAATATCGACGCGCACCTGATGGGAGAAATGGCCAGCCTGAACGTGGCTGCCTCCGATGTGCAGAATGGCCAGACGTCCGCGACCCGTCGAGAGCAGGCTGTCCACGTTACGGTAGAGGCTGTCGAAGCGGGCACGGCTTCCCGGAAACTGCAGCGTGTCCTGACCGCTATCGACATGCAGACAGGGGACGGAAGGGATTTCCCGGGGCTGCAACACCTGGGCTGCAGCAGGGCTAACGCACAGGAGGCTGATGAAGAGTATGAAGGGGCAGAGTCGTGTCATTTGAAGCAGAGTCCTCGGGAAGTGTCTCCGCGTCCAAGTGGTTGCGGAAACGGTAATACTTGTAATAGAAGTCGAATGTCTGGCTCAGCAGTTCGGCCATCTTGCGCGAACCGCGCGGCGTGAAATGGATGTAGTCCTCGCCTGCCAGTTGCGGGTCGGCCTCGACCCATCGCACCATCGAGCCTCGTCCGCCCATGGCGCGATACATATTCCAGAAGGCTGCGCCGCTCTCCACGGCAGCCGCACGAAGCGAATCGACAATCTCGGGCAGTCGCGGATAGGTCTTCATCTCCTCGCCGTCGGCGGTGGCCATGTCGGAAGGCCCAATGAAGAGGATGCGCGAAGCGGGTGACATCTGGCGGAATAGCGATATCTGCGCCATCAGTTGCCGCTTGTAATTGGATATGCCGCGGCTGTCGCGCAGGTAAGGAACAGAGTTGCCGCCATATTGCAGGATGATGAGCGACACATTCTGCTGGGTGAAGAATGGGGCCAGTGTCTGTCGCTCGATAGAGGTAAAGAGTGTGCCCGAGACACCGCGCATGGCAATGTTGTCCATCGACACTCCCCCGGTGCCGTCCAGCATGAGTCCGTATATCTCCATGTTGCCGCGGGCCTTGATGGTGGCGCGGCTCACTGATGAAGGAAGTGTGGCAGAAGCTATGCGCAGTCCGTGGAATGTGCTGTCGAGGGACGAGCGGAGTTCCAAGGTGTCTCCCTCCGAAAGGGGGATAGCGAGGCTGCCCGCACCGGAGAGCATCACACCTACGCGCCGGAACGAGCGGCAGTGGGGATAGAGCGAGCCGCCATGGGCCTTCACGTCGAAGGTGGCGGAGTCGGTCACTTCGACCATCTGCGCCAGCGGACCGTAGCGCTTGTGGTCGGCATGGAAGGCCGACGAGCCGAAGTACATATAGTGGGGCAGTTCGGGGGTGGTGGTCACGGTAACGGTGGCACTGCCCAGTGTCTGCATGGCTGGTGCCATGCCGGGTCCGTTACCGCCAAATGTCGATTGGAAGTATTCGCGCAGTACGCCGGTCATGCGGTCGCCCTCGAGCTGCGAATCACCGTAGTGCATGATGCGGGTGGGATGCTGGGCCGCATTGTCCATCGCCTGGAAGAAGGGGTCAAGATAGGCCACATCGTCGTCGGGCATATAGAAACGCGTAGGGCTCTTGGCGATGTAAGCCACGAACTCTGAGTCGCGCGCTGCATGCAGTGTGGCAAGCCGTTGTTCCATCAGTTCTTCGGGAGAGAGCTGAACGGCCTCGGGTTCTTCTTCTTCCTCTTCAAGCGGTTCCGGCTCCTGTCCGAACACCTCGCTGAGTGAGGGGAAACGGAATAATATATTATTAATGTACGCGCCCTCGCGCGGGAAAATGGCTGCCATCAGGAAAAGTCCCATAGCAAGGCCGAGGATGAAGAGTAAAGTGCGATACGATTTCATTGCTTGTGGCTTGTACACAGAAAATCGGAATGAGCCCAGTCAAATAACTGAGCTCATTCCATAACACCGTATGTGGATTCCCCCCTCTCGGGGAGGAGGTCACCGCTGGAGACTTAGAGTGCCAGGCCAGCGCCAGCCTTGAACTTCACCACCTTCTTTGCTGCGATGGTGATGGTCTTCTTCGTCTGGGGGTTGATACCCTTGCGTGCGGGACGCTTCGAAGCAGCGAATGTGCCAAAGCCGATCAAAGTCACCTTGTCGCCATCCTTTACTGCCTTGGCAATAGCTGCCAATGTTGCATCCAAAGCCTTCTTTGCGTCTGCCTTGCTCAAGCCAGCGCCCTCAGCAATCTTTGCTGTCAATTCAGTTTTATTCATACTACGTTTGCTTAAATGGTTTTTAATACGTTAATTAAAGCTTTTTCTCACGGCAAATTTATACAACTTTATACATCGCACCAAGTTTTTCACCAAAAAAAACACGAAAAGAACGAAAAAAACATCGAAAAGCGCTTTTTTTTGCACTTCGGAGGAAGAAATGGCGCCAAATTAGGTGCAATACAGAGGAGTATAGCGCATAAAAGCGTGCAGAAAGAAAAAACACTGGCACATCATTTGCCATGTGGCAGGTTTTTTGTACTTTTGCCACGCGAAACGCCATCAATGCGAAATATCGCCCCTGATGTCGTTCACAGTATAAAGTGAAAAGATTATGAACAACATGCCCACGATAACCAAACACCTGCTCATCATCAATATTCTGATGTTTGCAGGTCGCTATGTGGCCTCGCTCTACGGCATTGACCTGGACAATCTGCTGGGTCTGCACTTCTTTCTGGCCAGTGACTTCCGCTGGTATCAGTTCTTCACTTACATGTTCATGCATGGCGGACTGGAGCATCTCTTCTTCAACATGTTTGCCGTCTGGATGTTCGGACGTATCGTGGAGAACACGATGGGCCCTCGGCGTTATCTTTTCTATTACCTGACATGCGGCCTGGGAGCCGGCATCATACAGGAATGTGTCCAGTACATCTCCTTCCTGAGCCAGGGGCTTGGAGCCTACGAACAGGTGGCCCTTGCCAGTACGACAATCGAGATGAGCGAGTTTCTGAACCGCTGGACCACTGTCGGAGCATCGGGTGCCGTCTATGGCATCCTGCTGGCTTTCGGCATGACATTCCCCGAGGAGCGAATCTTCATTATCCCCCTTCCCGTGCCAATCAAAGCTAAGTACTTTGTCTGCGGCTATGCTGTCATCGAACTGATGTCGGCATTAGCGCGCTCCAACGATGGTGTGGCCCATTTCGCCCATTTGGGCGGCATGCTTTTCGGCCTGCTGCTCATCTTGTATTGGCGTAATCATGGGGGCAATCGTGGCAGTCGAAACGGCGGTTACGGCTATTACGACCAGCACTACGATCGAGGTTCAGGCAGCGGTGGATGGCGCCAATGGTTTGCCGCTCTGCGCCGCCCTAAAAAACCGCACACCACCTTGCGCAACGAAGGCAAATACACTCAGGACATGGACTACCGGCGTCGCCAAAAGGAGCGTGAGGAGGAAATAGATCGCATATTGGACAAGGTAAGACGTAACGGCTATAATGGGCTAACCGACGAAGAGAAGAAACGACTCTTCGACTTCAGCCAAAAAGAATGACCTCCCCTCCCCCAATGAAACGATTCCGCCAATTTCTCTTGGCACTCTTTCTCGGCGCCAACCTCTGCAGCCTGCTGGCATTGTGGCTCTGCTGTCTGAGTACATGGCTCGAACCCGCCCGATTCCCGCTGTGCTCCTTGATGGGACTGGCATTTCCCATAACGCTGTGCATGAATATCGGCTTCGTTTTCTTCTGGCTGATCTTTCGTGCGCGTTATGCCTTGGTGCCCCTTGTCGGTATGTTGCTCGTAGGCAGCTACATTTGCGACTACTGCCCCATACGGTTTCGTACAATAGAGCCCGACAGCACGGCACTCACCGTGATTTCCTTCAATACCGGCGACATGATAGAAGATGAGGAACATGCCCGCTTCTACGAATATATACGTCAGATGCAACCTGACATCTTGTGTATGCAGGAGTTCCAGCGTGGATGGTTCCAACGTGAGGGAGTGAAGAAGCTACTGAGCGATATGCATTACAACTATGTAGCCGACGGGCTCGCCAACTGCATCATTACGCGTCTCCCCATTCTCGGCGACACACTCCATGTGGCCTATCCCACGCGCCATAACCGTAGCATTGCATGCTGGGTCGGCTGGCAAGGTGACAGCATTCTTGTGGTGAGCAATCATCTCGAGAGCAACCAACTCAATGATGCTGACAAAAAGGAGTACCGCGACATGATCAAAGACCCGCACCGCCAGACGGTCAAGGAAAGCAGCCTCAACCTACTCAGGAAGCTGAGCCAGGCGGCGGTGTATCGCAGTGCACAGACCGACGTGCTCTCCCACATCGCAGACTCGCTCTCCCCTCGCCCAATCATCATGGCGGGAGATTTCAACGATACCCCCATCTCCTACACCTACCAGAAACTCTCCCGACGCCTCCACTCGGTCTATCGACAGAGCGGGAGCGGATTCGGACGTTCGTTCAATCAGAGCGGGTTCCCCGTGCGCATCGACCACATCTTCACCAGCAACCATTGGACTTCCAGCGGTACGTACATCGACCAGGAGTTCGACGTGTCAGACCATTATCCCCTCGTCACCCGGCTGCATCGCCGTTAGTCTTTTACTACGCTATTTGTAGTCCTTCTCTCCGCCATTCACATTTTTATTCTTTTTTTTTGCCATTCCGCTCTTTTACACTATCTTTGCAGTTAGAAAGAGCAAACAAACCGAAATGGATGAATCCTGAAAACTACCCTTAATCAGCATATATATACCATATAAATATAGAAACATGAACAGACGAGAATTTCTTCAGCGGTCGTCAGCACTGGCAGGAGTTGCCTGCCTGGACGCTCCTGCTTTTGCGCAAGCCGTGCGCACACTGGGCACGCCCAATCTCATCATCGGCATCGTGAGCGATATTCATATTCGTGACAAGGCCTCGGCCGATACCTTCCGCCACACGCTCCAGTACTTCCGTTCAGTGAAGGTGGACGGTGTGCTCATGGCAGGCGACCTGGCCGACTGGGGCTTGGAACCACAGTTGCAAGTAGTGGCCGATGCATGGTACGAGACATTCCCCGACGACAAGATGCCTGACGGTACGCATGTAGAAAAGCTCTTCATCTACGGCAATCACGATGTGGATGGCTACACCTGGAACCGCCCCGACAAGGAGACGGCACAGGCACAAGGCATCGGCCCGCGACGCGCCGAGGTGTGGAAGACATGCTTCCACGAGGAATACGCCCCCATCTGGTTCAAGACGGTGAAGGGATATCACTTCATCGGTGCCCACTGGCATTCGGGCAACATCCCAGGCCTGAAGGAATTCATAGAGGAGCACAGCCAGGAGCTGACCACCGATCGTCCATTCTTCTACACCCAGCACGCCCATCCCAAGAATACATGCAATGGCCCCTGGGCCTGGGGACGCGACGACGGCACCGTGACCCGCATTTTCTCACAATATCCCAATGCTGTGCTCTTCTCCGGCCACTCACATTCTCCCCTCAACGATGACCGCGACCTGTGGCAGGGTGCCTTCACCAGCATCGGCACCGCCTCGCTCAGCTACCTATATCCTATGCCCGCACGCGAGAACACGTATCATGACGACAGCCCACTGAAGCCTCCCTACCAGATGCCCAACATGAACTGCTCCGACGGACGCCAAGGCATGCTGATGCGCGTCTATGACGACTGCATCACCTTCGAACGCCGCGAGTTTGTCTATGACCAATTGGTGGGTGACAACTGGGTGCTGCCATGGCCCATCTCACGCGACAATCCACTCAGCGACGAGAACCGAGCCAAGACGGCTCCCGTGCCGCAGTTCCCCTCCACAGCAAAAGCCACAATAACCAAGGCACACGGCAAGGACCGATATGGCACCGAGCAGTTGCAACTGACAGTGCACTTTCCCAATATCCTGACACGCGATGGCGGCGTGCGTGCCTTTGACTATGAGGTGCAGGTGGAATACCAGTGGCTCGATGTCATCAACGTCTCGTGCACCAAGCGGGTCTTCTCGCCACACTGCTATTTAGGCGAAGCACAGGATCAGGACGAGGTAATCTGCGTCTTCGGCGAGAGCGAACTGCCCCACGAGCGAATGTTCCGCTTTGCTGTGCGGCCCTGTGAATGCTTTGGCCAGAAGGGCAATCCCATATACACCGAATGGACCGACCCGAGCAAGACGTTGCTCTCTGCCACACTGAGCACCCCCAAGATGTTCTACCGGGTCGGAGAAGAAATCAGCATCTCATACAGCGGAGCTCCCGTAGGCACCGAAGCCTGGATAGGTATCTATCCCCGCACGAAGTCGCCCGGCAAAGGGTCGCCGTCCTATAAATGGGCCTACACTGACGCCCGCGACGGCAAGGCATCCTTCACCATCGAAGACAGCCAAGAATACTATGCAGTGCTCTTCAGAGACAGTGGTTACAGCGAGTGCTCGGACCGCCTCCCCATCATGGTCACCCAGAAGGCATACGACGCAGCAGCCTTCAGCATGAAGACCAGTAAGGAGATATACGCCCCTGGCGAGGCAATAGAGGTAATCATACAGGGTGCACCATGCATGGCCAAGGACTGGGTGGGCATCTACTCACAAGATGTGGTGCCCAACGAAGTGAAGTGTCCCACATGGCTATATCTTACCAAGGCATCCACCACGCTGCGCCTGAACGTGAGCGGCACCACCAACTGGGTTGCACCGCTGGCCGAGGGCACGTATTTCGTAGGCTACTTCATAGGGGATGGCTACACCGAACCCTTCCCACGCATAAGCTTCACCATCCGGAAAGACGGAGGCAGTGCCGTGAACGCCCCTGCCGAGACACCATCGGCTCGCAAGGATACAGCAAGCTACTACCGCATTGACGGACAGAAAGTGGAACCGGGAAACGGAAAGCTCCCACACGGCATCTATATCCAAAACGGAAAGAAGATATTAGTATAAAGCATACAAAACACCAAGAAACGTAACGAAACAATGAAAAAAACATTATTGACAGTGGCATGCTCCATGATATGGAGTCTTGCCTCGTGGGCCCAGCTGCCCAAACCAGATGTGTTGGACATCGAGTTTCATGACGACGGCACCGTGACAGACGCTTCGCCAATGCAAAATCCCGTGACGATAATGGGTGCACCGCGCATTGAGAAGAGCACACAGTTCGACATGAACGTGTTGTGCCAAACAGACGAGGAATGGGGCGAGCCGTCGCCCAACTATGTACGCATCGGTCACAACGACCAGATGGAGGCTGCAATAGCCGACGGAGTGACCTTCGAGACAATGGTGCGACCCTACTTTGCAGGTGGAGAGTTCAATCGAACGTGGGTGAACCTGTTCGGAGGCTTCCAGAGCGGCGGCATCGGCCTCATCATCTACGACGGGTTATATGACTTCGAGATGTACGTGGACGGACGCTATTACGATATTATGAACGACACGCAGCCGGTGGCAGACAAATGGGTACACCTGATGGGCGTGTGGAACAAGGAAGAAGGTGCCGTGAAGCTCTTCATTGACGGCCAGCTGGCAGGCAGCGCCAGCGGAGTCACAGGCAACCTGGGATTTGCTAACAGCGACGCACGCTTCTACGGCGTGGGTTGCGACTTTGATCCAGGGTATGAGACCAGCAACAGCAGCATGTTTGCGGGCGACATTGCCCTGGCACGAATCTATGACAAACCGCTCAGCGACGAGGAGGTAGCAGCAGTGTATGCCGACGTGCAGGCAAAGAAAAAAGACGTGGCCGAGCATAGCGAGGAAGTCACCCTGCGCAAGGCTGAGGACGGCACCGTACTCATTGCCTCGACAGAGGAGCTGAACGCCTTCGGACGCGCTGTGCGTCAGGGACAAAGGGGGCTGAATGCCCGTCTGGAAGCCGACGTGGAATATGCCGGCCGTGTAAAGATGCTCTCCACCGCCATGGGCTATGCCGGTACCTTCGACGGACAGGGACACGCCATTACGGTGGGCATAAATCGTGACACGAACAATGCCGGGCTCTTCAACTACCTCTCAGGAGCAACCATTAAGGACCTTACTATCAAGGGCGAGATTACCACCTCGGGCAAGTATGCCGGCGGACTGGCCGCATTGACCAACGGCACTACCCGCGTGGACCGTGTGACAAGCAACGTTCACATCATCTCCACCATCGAGGGCGACGGCACACACGGCGGATTCTTCGGTGCACCATCCGGCACACTGACCATCGACCACTGCCTCTTCAACGGTAGCATCGAAGGAGCACAGACCACAAGCTGTGCCGGCTTCGTCGGATGGTCGTCGGGCAATACCACCATTAAGAATTCACTGCTCATGGCCGAGATAACCACGAGCGAGGATGCTTCCTACACCTTTGCCCGCAATCCGGGCAAAGTACGGGTGACGAACTGTTACTATACAGAACCCTTCGGCACGCCCAACGACGGCTGCACATTAGTGGAAGGGAATCAGCTGGCCAGCGGCGAGGCATGCTGGCTGCTCAACGGACAGCGCCCCGGCACTGACTGGCTGCAGACACTGCCCAGCGACGAGGCTCCCACACTGGAGGCCGGACACGGCGTGGTGATAGGGACGGACAACGGCTACATAAGCATTCAGGACGAGGCTTCGCTGAAATCAGCAGCCGAGGCATTTGCCGGCACGATGAGGCAAAAGGCTGACGAGCTAATGGGCCATGCACCGCTCATCGAAAAACTGAAGGCCGACATTGATCTTCTGGCAGCTCCAGCCACACTGGACGACTTCCTGAACCTGAACAAAACGGTGGAGGACGACTTTGCCGCCATCGCCACCAACCTGGAAGCCTACGGAGAACTCACCAAGGCTGTGGAGAACGCACTGAACGAATTGGGCGAACTGGACAATCCCGTGGCACAGATGCTGCGCGAGTATCTGACGGACTACACCGAGCCGGACGAGACATTCCCCAATGGCTCCTACACCTATATTCTGGAGAACTATACACTGAGCACCGAGCAGATACAGAGCGAGATTCAGTACATCGCCGACATGCTGCAGAAAGCCATGACGAATGACATCCCGGCAGGCACCGATATCACGCTGCTCATGACCAACCCGGACTTCGGTCAGGGTGATGAGGGATGGGAAGGCACGAATGCCTCCAACTACACCAGCAATCCCAACTCGGGCCAGTGGTACGGCCCCACAGAAGCCTACAAGTACCAGACCCTCACAGGCCTTAAGAACGGTATCTACGAGTTCTGCCTTAACTCGCTTGACATGGTGGGCGATGACAACTACTGTGCCTTCTACACCGCTGTCATCCAGGCCAATGGAATGGAGATACCCGTCATGTCGCCCATGGAAGACCCCATCAGTGTGGACGATGCAGTGGAGGGTGTGAACTGCTACAGCAACGACCGCATCGTGGACGAGATGTACCGCATCCCCTACAGCCGCTACGGAGGTGCCGTGGCCTTTGCCGCCGGACGCTATCTGAACCGCACACTCGTGGAGGTTACGGACGGCACGCTCACCGTGGGCATCCGCCTCTACGGCAGCGGACAGCTGGACGACTGGGTGATGTTTGCCAACGCAAAACTGTTCTATCAAGGCTCGCTCGACGAGGCCGATGAAGCACTGGACCGCGTGCTGGCCAATGCCATTGCCCGTGCCGAGACCACCATTGCCTACGAAGGCGATGCCGGCGGCAGAAATTATCTCTTCCAGCCCAACTACTCCATGGCACTGCGCGAAGCCATGGAGAAAGCCGTGGCGGATGCCGAGGCAGCCAGCACCACACAAGAAAAGTATGCAGCGCTGAAACGGTTCTCCGACCTCTTCAATGAGATTTACACTTGCCGCAAAGCATATCGCCAGCTGGCCATCGACCTGATAAACTACTATGACCGCATCACTGACTATCCCGACTACATAGACATCATCGAGCAACAAGCCAACGAAGCATGGATAGGATGGATGGATGGCACATACAATGCCGAGGAAGCACTGGCTAAGGGCAAAGCACTACTGGCCGAGATGGATTCCTACTCGATAGAGATGCCCGTCGCCGACCTCCTGGATGTGGTCTTCAATGCCGACGGCACAGCCACCGACGTTTCACCCGCCAACAACGAGATAGTCACCATCGGCCGACCCAAAGTGCTGCACAGCAAGTCGCTCGACATGGATGTCTTCTGCCACACACAAACCACATGGGGCGGAACACCGGCAAACTACTTCCGTGTGATGATGACCGAGGCATTGGCCCAGGGAATCACCGACGGCATGGCGATGGAACTCTTCGCACGTCCCTACTGGACCGACGAAGATAATACCAACTCCTGGTGCAGCGTGCTGGGCCACGAAGAGGGCGGTGGCATGGGAATGCTGGTTTACAATAACCAATGGACCTTCGAGGCCCACATTGGCGGCAGCTACAATGATGCCTTCTCGGGATCGGCTCCCAAGATGGGCGAATGGACCCATATCGTTGGAGTCTGGGACCAGGAAAGCGGTTCGCTCCTGGTCTATGTGAACGGCGAGTTTGCCGGTTCGGCCAACGGCAGTGGCGACTATCGTCAGCCTAATATTCCGGAGAAGTGGTTTGGCATCGGCTGCGACCCCAACGGCAATGGTGATGCCAGTGCTTCGTTCAAGGGCGACATTGCCATAGCACGCATCTACAACCAGCCCATCAATGGCTCTCAGGCTGCACTGCTTTACAAGAAGGCAAAGGCACTCTTCACCGGAGAAGAAGAACATACTGAGGGCACCATAGAACATAAGGGCACCAAGGACGATCCCTACGAGATTGCCACTGCCGAGGAGTTTGTTGACCTGCACAACAAGATGCACACGGGCGAGACCACCTATGTCAAGCTGACAGACGATATCGACATGAGCGGCGTGAGCGACTGGATTTGCCTCAACGATGCATCGAACATAGCCCAGGACAAGGGATGGATGAACTGGATCGACTTTGACGGACAGGGACATGTAATCCGCAACTTCACCAGCACCACTGCCACGGGCTATGCCTATGCCAGTGTCTTCGGTGTGCTCTGCGGTAACGTGCGCAACGTAGGCTTCGAGAATGTGAATGTGGACTGCACCGACACCGGCAGCGGCGTGCTGGGCGGCTACATGGGCCACAACAACTTTACCGATGAGAATGGTGTCAAGATGAGCAGCACGCTCGAGAACGTTTGGGTGACAGGTAAACTGAACGTATCGACCTCCTACTGCGGCGGCTTGATTGGTAACATCGGTGGCCCCAGCACCATCAAGAACTGTTACACGAACCTCGAAATCACCAGTGATGCCAGCTACGTGGGCGGCATCGTCGGTCGTGTGCGTGATGCACTGACCGTGGAGAATGTCTATGCTGCCGGTACGCAGAACAAGGGTGGCGGCATCGTTGGCGGCGGGCAGAATGGGAGCACACCGGCCAGCACCTACACCAACTGTGTCGTTTGGAACAACGCCACAGAGTTCGGCACCACGGCCGCAGGCGACGTGGTCAGCGGCTCGCTCTTCTATGATGGCACCAACTTTGCAGCCCTGCAGCAGGCAGTGGTGGCCTGGGGCGCTCCCTGGACATGCGACATGGCCGAGGGCAGCTACCCCACCTTCAACAAAGACCAGCTCACAGGCATCCAGCAGATTGCCGAGCGTCCCCGTGCCGACATTTACATGCTGGACGGCCGACTTGTGAAGGCAAATGCTGCCGACGTGAAGTCATTGCCGCGCGGTATCTATATCATCAATGGTAAAAAGGTGATGGTGAGATAATCCCCCCCCATGACACCCCTCTAAGCAGAAGAGTCCGGCATCCGTCGGACTCTTCTGCGTTAATGCAGGTTGTAAGACAAATATGGGAAAAAACTGCCTCTAAAATGTTTCCGCAAAGCCCCTTTCACCCATCATTTGACGTCTTTAAGTGATTTTATTCCCCACAAATTATGTGAATATGCAGAAAAATGCGTATCTTTGCGGACTTTTGGACGTATATCGCGACATAAACAATAACATAATAAATGATTTCTAACAATGCAAAACAAAGGATTTGTTAAGGTTTTCGCACTCCTGCTTACGCTGGTCTGCCTCTTCTATCTAAGTTTCTCTGTGGTGACGAACCACTATGAGAGTAAAGTTGCAAAGCTTGCTGCCACGGACGGACAGGACGTTGCTGATCGCTACCTCGACTCGTTGCTCAACAACAGAGTGTACTGCAACGTATGGACGCTCAAGGAGTGTCGCGAGATGGGTATCGGTCTGGGACTTGATTTGAAGGGTGGTATGAATGTCATCCTAGAAGTAAGTGTGCCTGACGTGATTAAGGCTTTGGCCGACCACAAAGAGGAGAGCGACGAGAACTTCCGCAAGGCCGTCGAGCAGGCGACCAGCGAGGCTGCAGGCAGCCAAAATGATTTCATCACGCTGTTTATCAAGGACTACAAGGCGTTGGCACCCGACAAGGCTTTGGCCGAATTGTTTGCCACCCAGCAGCTGCGTGACAAGGTGACCACAAAGAGCACCGACAAGGAGGTGGAGAAAGTGCTTCGCGACGAGGTGAAGAGTGCAATAGACAACTCGTACAACGTACTTCGTACGCGTATCGACCGTTTCGGTGTGGTACAGCCCAACATTCAGGCCCTCGAAGGTCAGGAAGGCCGCATCATGATCGAAATGCCGGGTGTCAAGGAACCCGAGCGAGTACGTAAGCTGTTGCAGGGCAGTGCCAATCTGGAGTTCTGGGAGACTTACAACGGACAGGAGATAGTTCCCCTACTCGTAACGCTTGACAGCAAACTGGCTGCAGCAGCAGAGCCTGCCGATGAGGCTGCTCCTGCTGAGGCAGAGACCGCCAAGGAAACCGCTGCCGAGGCCGCTCCCGCTGAGGCCGACACAACCAGTGCAGCCAAGGGCGACTTGGCCGCTGCCGTGGGAAGCCAGAACGAAGGCGACTCCCAAGCCAACCTCTCGGCTGAGGAGATTGAGAAACTGCATCGCCAGCACCCGTTGCTGAGCCGCCTGCAGCTCGTTCAGGGTCCTGCCGGATGTATCGTCGGCTATGCTTCCATCCGCGACCTGAATACCATCAGCGAGTTTTTTGAGAGTGCCGAGGCTAAGGACATTCTGCCCAACGACGTACGTCTGAGGTGGGGAGCCAAGGGTATGGGCGAAGGTGCTTCGGCCAACATCTATGAACTCTATGCCATCAAGGTGACGGAGCGCAACGGCCGCGCACCGCTCGAGGGCGATGTGGTAACCGATGCCAGCGACACCTACGACCAGCACGGACGTCCCTGTGTGAGCATGAGCATGAATGTGGACGGCGCACGCCGCTGGGCTGCATTGACTCGCGCCAATGTGGGTCGTCCCGTGGCTATCGTCCTGGATGACAATGTGTATAGCGCTCCCAACGTGCAGAACGAAATCACAGGCGGACGCAGTGAGATTACGGGTAACTTCACCGTCGAGGATACACGCGACTTGGCCAATGTGCTCAAGTCGGGTAAAATGCCTGCTCCCGCAAAAATCGTGAGCGAGGAAATCGTAGGCCCCTCGCTGGGTGCTGAATCCATCCGTCAGGGAATCTGGAGTTTCGTGATTGCCTTCGTGCTCCTGATGTTCTACATGATTGCCATGTATGGTTTCATCCCCGGTATGGTAGCCAACAGCGCCCTCATCCTGAACCTATTCTTCACCATCGGTGTGCTCACGAGTTTCCAAGCCGCTCTGACTATGAGTGGTATCGCTGGTATCGTGCTGACACTCGGTATGGCTGTCGATGCCAATGTGCTTATCTATGAGCGTACGAAGGAGGAGATGAAGGCCGGCAAGAAGGTGCGCGATGCCTTGAATGCAGGTTACAGTAACGCCTTCAGCGCCATCTTCGACTCGAACCTGACCAGTATCATCACCGCCATTATCCTCTACAACTTCGGTACGGGACCCATCCGCGGCTTTGCTACCACGTTGCTCATTGGTATTCTGGTCAGCTTCTTCACTGCAGTATTCCTGACGCGAGTACTCTATACCGAGATGATGAATCGCGACAAGTGGCTGGGCCTCACGTTCCAGACGCCTCTTGGTAAGAAGATTTCCTTCCAGAATCCGCACTTCAACATTATGGGTGCTTACAAGAAGAGTTTTACCGTGTTTGGCATCATGGCTCTCATCAGCATCTGCTTCATCCTCGGACGCGGCTTTAGCAAGAGTATTGACTTCACGGGCGGACGTAACTTCGTGGTACTCTTTGAGAATACCGTACAGCCTGAGGATATTCGTGGCCTGCTGTACGATGCCTTCCCCGAGAGCAACACCAGCGCCATCGCTCTGGGTACCGAAGGAAAGACCATCCGTATCAGCACCAACTATCGCATCAAGGAAGAGGGCGTCGAGGTGGATAGCGAGATCGAGAGCAAGTTGTTCGAAACACTGAAGTCGGCCAATCTGCTTGTGGGTGACATTACGCTCGAGAACTTCATCAACCGCGACGAACGCGAGGGCGGCTCGATCATCAGTAGCCAGAAGGTGGGTCCCTCGGTGGCTGAGGACATCACCCGCGGCGCTATCATCAGCGTCATCCTGGCTGTGATTGCCATCTTCGTCTATATCCTCATCCGATTCCGCAACTGGGCCTTCTCCGTGGGTGCCATCTTCGCACTGGTCATCGACACACTGCTCATCTTGGGTGTATACTCCATCTGCTGGGGCTGGATGCCATTCAGTCTGGAAATCGACCAGACATTCATCGGTGCCGTGCTGACGGCCATTGGTTACTCCATCAACGACAAGGTGGTGGTCTTCGACCGTATCCGCGAGTTCATCGGACTCTATCCGCGCCGCGAGCGTAAGGACCTCTTCAACAGCTCGTTGAACAGCACCCTGAACCGCACCATCAACACCTCTGTCTCCACGTTCATCGTATTGGCAGTCATCTTCTGTTTGGGCGGTGCCAGCATTCGCAGCTTTGCCTTCGCAATGATTCTTGGTGTGATCTTCGGTACGCTGTCGTCTATCTTCGTGGCTGCTCCTACGGCCTACCTCACCTTGGGCCGCAAGTCCGATAGCGACAAGCAGGTTGTCACGACAAAGTAACTGCCTGCCTCGCAGGATAATAGTTGCAATTATCGACTCTTGTGGGGCATTTCCTCTTTGTGCAGGGAATGCCCCACAGGCTTTTTTGAGAGAGAGAGCCCAGCCTTTCATTCTCCGCTTTGCTGAGGGTGTGGGGCATAGACTAATCTTTGAGATTCAAGATCTCGGACAAAAAGAAATATATAATAATGTAGGATGGAAAAGCAAGTACAGATACAGTTCCGACTGTTAGATATCAAACCCCTGCAGTTCGTCACGCTTACTAATTCGTGGCCCGAGGGCGATCAACAGATTACGAATCAATTGCAGTTCAGCAGCGACACGGAACGGCGCATCGTGCGCTGTACGGCAAACTTCGAGTACAAGCAGAACGACATCACACAGCTGATAATCACCGTGCAGTCAAGTTTCGAATTTGCTCGCGAGGGCTGGAGTGCAATGTATCGCCTGCAGGGAGACGAATGGATTTTGCCCGTGGGCCTCGTGCAGCATTTGGCCGACATTACCATTGGTGCCACTCGTGGCATCCTCGCCGTTCGCAGCGAGGAAAATGGCCTGCCGCGCATCATTCTGCCCATGATGGCTGCCGCACAGTTTGTCAAGACCAACCTTAGCCTGAAGCGTACAACGCAGGAGATTAAGAACTAAGAGTTCTTCTCCGAGTCGTTTGCTTCCTTCCTTTCGACGGGGATATTACAGCTATAGTCGGGTATAGCTGAGCATCTTTTCTGTGTGCCAATATCAAGGCAAAAGCACTTACAACATGAAGGTTCTTGAAACGATAGGCAATTATAGTTTGTTGAATAGGGAGAAAACATTATTTCTCTGTTCCAAGAGGACTCCAATAGAGCTGTACGAATATGTGTTTCGATGGACGGACAGCCTGACGGAAAGGAATTGTATTGCATGTTTCAATTCCACCGAAATGGAGTCTGAAGTATTGAAAGCGCTGTTAGTCGCAAAGATACCAACTGTGCTTTTTGTAATGAATCGTTTCTCGGATGTCAATAATATCCAGATCAGAACGGCCCTGCAGGAGAAAAGAATGGCTATTGTAGTCTTGAAGCGTGATGAGTCACAAGGAAGAGGGCTTACACCCAGGTTGCGGAATGAATATGTGTTTTCAGTGTGCCAGCATGTGGTTTGTGGTTATGTCAATAAGAACGGTAGTGTATTTGGATTGTTGGCAGGTCGAAACGATGTGGTAAAACTGATTGACGATAAAGAGACTTTAATGGCTGCAGAGCCCTCTTCGCGATATGAACGATGGACCGTAGCACAAGACAAGGAGCTGTTGCGGGTGTTCTATGCTGATATGGGAATACACGCCATTCATAAACAATTGCATCGCACTTATACGGCTGTCTATGAACGTATTCGTTCTATCACGCAACCGGAAGAATTGCTAAAGGGACGCGAATTTGAAGATTTAGTTCTTAGTATGTTCGATATTCAGGAAGGTGGAATGCTGGCTCTTCAGGAGTGGCAAGGCGATAAATCGCAAGGGATGATTCAACCTGAAATAACAGCAACCCAGATTTCGTATTCCGTTATGACCAAGAAGCATTTGCCATAGAATGTAAATGGCGGGAGAGAATAAAATACGAATTAGACAAGGACTTGTTCCCATTGAATAAACTCGAAAACTACAGGAAATTCTCAGAAAGCCGAAACATCCCTGTTACTATCATTCTTGGTGTTGGCGGCGAGCCAAGTAATCCGGAATCGATTTATCGAATCCCGTTGGAGAGCGTTATTCCAATCATGTCTGGGGCAATCCCAATAGAAAAGTTCCTTTTTCTTCTTGGTTCGTTCGATGCCACGACTTTTGTTCCGAAAAAGGAGCCAAAAGTGAAAGCATATACTATGGAGGAGAAACGAAAGAAGTATTCGAATGCTTACAAGTCATGGAGCACTGCTGACGACGAACAACTTATTGTCTTTTACAAAGAGAATAAGAGCATAAAAGAACTCTCTTCCATATTTAATCGGAACGAAGGAGCAATTCGTTCACGAATAAGGAAACTGATATCTGAACAGAATGACCCACAGGAATAATGTGAGCACGACAAAGTATACAAAATGCTATTTGCAAAATGCAAAATGCAAAAACTGCTTGCTGTCGCAGAGTCTGCTGCTTGCTGTCGCAGAGTTTCCTGCTTGCTGTCGCAGAGTCTCCTGCTTGCTGTCGCAAAGCCTCCTGCTTGCTGCCGCAGAGTTTCCTGCTTGCTGTCGCAGAGACCACCGCTTGCTGTCGCAAAGTCGTCTGCTTGCTGCCGCAAAAAAGCTTTTTTTCCTCAATTTTGCCCGATTTTTAGGTAATTGCCGAGCCTTTTTTATATATGGAGAGAGGAAAGAGCAGGCCGCAAGACCCTTTCCGATTTCAGGAAGAAAGACTATAGCGGCTTGAACACTCTGTTCGGCACCGATGACGTAAAAAGAGGCCGAGCGCAAATTGTCCTCCTGATCGGTATGCAGATAAAACTACAGAATGTGAAAAACATCTATCACTCCCGAATTCCGCTGCCACAGCGGCCGAATGATAGATGTTTTCCAGTGTGATTGATCCGTCAACAGGCTTTAGGTTACTTCTTTTCCAGAATGTCCTTCAGCTTGTCGGGGTCGTTGGTGGTGATGAGGTCGATGCCCGGCATGGCGGCAAATTTCTTGAGATCCTCTTCGCCGTCCACTGTCCATACATTCACCTCGAGCCCCAGTGCCTTGGCCTGCTTAGCCCAGTTGGGATGCTCTATGAACACTTTGTGGTTGTAGTCGATGCCCGAGATGCCCATCTCCTTGATCTTCTGAGGTGAGAGGTCGCCGCTCAGGTAGGCGATGTTGCTCTTGGGAGTAATCTCGTGGAGCACTTCGCAGACATATTTGCTGAAAGCGATGTAGTCTGTACGGTTCTCCAGTCCCAGTTCGCGCACGAGTTTCACTCCCATTTCCGTTACGGCACGGTTGCGTTCGGGTGTCTTGTGTGTCTTGATCTCAAAAATGAGGCGGATGTAGGGTGTCTTTGCAAAGTACTGCAGATACTGCTGCAGGGTTGGCAGGAACTCACCGTTGCCGAGACGCTTGTTCATCAGGTCGGTGTACTTCGAATCCTCAATGCGCATACCGTCCCACACGGCATCATGGAACACTACGGGTACGCCGTCGGCTGTTATCCAAACGTCGAACTCGGAACCATAAATCCCCAGCTCGGCTGCTTTCTGTACTGCAGCAATCGAGTTCTGTGCGCTACCTGCAGTGCGCCAGAAGCCACGGTGAGCAACAATCTTGGGCTGTGCCAAGAGGGGAAGACTGAGCAGCAAAGCTGCCAAAACTAAAAGAATACTTCTTTTCATAGCGATGATTAATTTAGTAACTGCACACAAAGGTATAGAAAAAATCGGAATGTGGAACGCTTTTCGCCGATTTTATGCAGGGAAAAGAAAGATAATTGCTAACTTTGCAGAGATATTATTCACAAAAAGGCATGAAAAGGTATTATTCTCTACTGGCAATTGCCTGCTTTGCACTCACCGCAGCGCAGGCACGCATCACGCTGCCCACACACTTCACCGACAACATGGTGGTGCAGCAACAGAGTACGTTGAAGATCAAAGGCACAGCTACGCCGCGCAGTACTGTAACGCTATCAGCTTCGTGGGCTAAGGCGAAAGTAACGACCACCGCCGACGGACAGGGACACTGGACGCTCCTGCTCGAGACTCCGAAGGCCAGCCGAAAGGCGCAGACGATGACCTTCTCCGACGGAGAGGAGCTGACGCTCAGCAATGTGCTCGTCGGCGAGGTGTGGCTCGGAAGCGGACAGAGTAACATGGAGATGCCCGTCGTGGGATGGGGCAAGGTGCTGAACTACGAAGAGGAGGTGCGAAATGCCAACTATCCCATGATTCGCCTCATGCAGGTGAAGAAGGCGACGAGCCTGCGTCCGCAGGAGCAGGTGACGCTCAACATGGGTGGCTGGCAGGAGTGCTCCCCCGAGTACATTCCCAATTTCAGTGCCCTTTGCTATTTCTATGCCCTGCGCCTGTGGGAAGAACTCGGAGTGCCCATCGGCGTGATTGACGACGACTGGGGCGGCACGGTGGCTCAGGCGTGGACCAGTGGCGAGGCACTCGCCGGCGTACAGGGCTTCGAGGATCAGATGGCACTGATTCGCGAGGCAGGCTTTGACGAAGAACGAATCGAACAGCTCGGACGCGATGCGGTGAACCGCAAGGACAATGGTACGGTGGCTGGCTGGCAGAGCGCAGCACTCGACGATGCCTCGTGGCCTACCATGCAAGTGCCGGGCGCATGGGAGGCTGCCGGACTTAAGGACTTCGACGGCATTGCATGGATGCGGCGTACGATAGACATTCCTGCCAGTTGGGCTGGAAAGGACCTGACACTGAGCCTCAGCAACGTGGACGACCAGAACATTTCCTACTGGAACGGCGAAGAGGTGGGAAGTACGGGCAGCATCACCACCAAGTCGCGTTACGTCATTCCAGGCCGGTTGGTCAAGGAAGGAAGGAACCTGCTCGCCGTGCGTATTCTGGACACAGGCGGTGCTGGCGGACTCAACGGCGGAAAGGAAGAAATCTACGTGCAGTTAGACGACCAGCATCGCATCTCGCTTGCCGACACTTGGCACATAAAGGCCAGCACGGTGCTCCAGCAACTGCCTTCCTTACCCACGGTAAAGGGCAATCCCAACTTCCCCACTGCGCTCTACAACGCCATGATACACCCCTTGCTCGACTTCCCCATCCGCGGCGTCATCTGGTATCAGGGATGCTCGAATGTGGGAGCCGACCGCCAATACGAGAGTCTGTTCCAGACGATGATACAGGACTGGCGTCATCGTTTCAGCCAGCCCGAAATGCCATTCTACTTCGTACAGTTGGCCAACTACTTGGCTCCGAGCGACTGCCAGCCGGAATCCAAGTGGGCACTGCTGCGGGAGTCGCAGGCCCATGCACTCTGTCTGGAAAACACTGGCATGGCGGTGAACATCGACCTGGGCGATCCGCGCGACATACATCCGAAGACCAAGCGCGAACTTGGCCGCCGACTGGCCGCCGTGGCGCTGCATAACACCTACGGGAAGAAGAAGACCGCCTTCACGGCTCCCGTCTTTGACCGCATGACGGTGAAGGGCAGCGAGGCACACATCGCCTTCTCTCTGCCCGAGGGCAGCGAGCCGCTGGTGCAGGACGACAATCTGCCTGGCTTCATCATGGCCGGCCCTGATGGCAAGTGGCATGTAGCAAAGGCTCGCACCAACGGCGGAGCAGAGGTGGTGGTCACCTGTCCCGATGTCACCTTCCCCGTCGCCGTACGCTATGGATGGGCCGACAATCCCACCTGCACTCTGCGCACCAAGAGCGACCTCCACGTTGCTCCCTTCCGTACGGACAAATGGTGAGAAGCCATGACGGCACACTACGAAGAACTCTCTGCCGTACTTCGCGGCACAGCAAACGACATAAGGGTCCGATACACCGAATTGTATCGGATTCTTTGTCTTGTACTTGCCGAAGCAACTGCCGAAAGCCGCCTCGAATTCAGCGGTCCCTTTGCCCGCCTCACCTATCTGCTCTCCGAACACAAAGTGCAGGGTTCGCTCTCCCTGCGCCTGAATGCCTGTCGCGGACGTTGCCGCGACCTCTCGTCCCGAGGCGATGACGAGTTGACGGAAGCCCTGCCCCACGATGTGCAGGCTGTGGCCGACCTCCTCGCCTTGGTTTCCGACAAGCCCATCCCCCGATCGCTTCTCGCCCTGCTGCCGACGGATGCCGATGTGCACCTGTATCGACGCCGTCTCACGGATTATCTGCGAGTGTGCGTCACATCGTGGGACGATGCCTTTATCACCGTCGTGCCCGACGAGGGGCTGCAGGGCGAACCCCTGCGAGTGGCGTATGCCGATGCCGACAACCGCATGGGCCACTGGGGCTACCTCGGTCCGATGCTGGCCGTCGGGTCGCAGCTGAATCTTGTCCGCGTCGAGGATCGCAACGGGGTGCTCTATCCCGAACTTATCATCCTGGAGCCCGACTATCTGGTGGACGTTTCGTCCATTGCCGCATGCTTCACCGAGCATGGAGCCACCCCCTACGTTCACCTCCTGCGCCGTCTGCAGCCGGTGGCGCACAGCCGGGCAATCCTGCTGGGCAACCTGGCCAGCCAGATGCTGGACGAGGAGGTGAACCGCCAGGACGGGGAAGAGATTCCCTATCGCGATACAGCCCTGCGCTTCATGCATCGCAATGCGCTGGAGCTGGCCACGAATCGCGAAGGCATGGACGGTTTCCACCGCGAAGCCCAGGCACAGCAGGCGCACATTCGCCAGTTGCTTGACATTGCCGCGCACGAAGATTCACAGCTCCATCGGGAGCACTTGCTTGTCGAACCTTCGTTCTTCTGCGAGAAGCTCGGACTCCAGGGCCGCATGGACCTCATGCAGGACGACTACCATGTCCTCATGGAGCAGAAGTCGGGCAAGCGTGCCTTCGGGAGCGATGCCCACAAGGAGTCGCACTACGTCCAGATGCTGCTCTATCAGGCAGTGCTCCACTACGATTACGGCCTGCGCAACGATGCGATATCCTCGTATCTGCTCTACAGCAAATATGCCGACGGACTCGTCAAGGAAGGGCCTGCGCCCCATCTGCTCTTCCGTGCGTTGCAGTTGCGCAATCAAATCGTTTGGGGCGAGTTCCGCCTGAGCCAAGGCGGGTCGCGGGTCTTGGAACGGCTCACTCCCGAGCATCTGAACACCGCTGGGCAGCAGGGACGACTCTGGCAAGAGTTTCAGCGACCGCAGATTGCCGCCCTGCTCGATGCGGTGCAACAGGCCGATGAACTCACCCGCGCCTACTTCCATCGCATGACAACGTTCGTGGCGCGCGAGCACCTATTGTCTAAAATAGGTTCGCCCGTGCGCGAGGCCAGTGGCATGGCCGCATTGTGGAACAGCAGCGCCGAGGAACGACTCGTGGCCGGCAACCTCTTTGCCGGGCTTCACATTGAGCGCACTTGGCGCGAAGACGAGGAGGGGGAGGACGGCGGGAAAGGCATTGATTTCCTGCTTCTGCGCCGGCCCGAGGCACACCATGACTATCTGCCCAACTTCCGACAGGGCGACATTGTCGTGGTGTATCCTTATGACGAGGGCGAGGAACCCGATGTGCGTCGCGGATGGGTTTCCCGCGCCTTCATTGTGGAAATCGACACGGCGCACATCGTGCTGCAACTTCGTGCCACACAACACAATGCCCACGTCTTCCGACCCGACGACGGACGCCTCTGGGCCGTCGAGCACGACACTACCGAATCCAGCTTCACCGCGCTGTATCGCTCCGTGTTTGCCTTGCTTTCGGCCACGGCCGAACGTCGCAAACTGCTTCTGGGCATCCGTCGCCCGCAGGCCGATACGACGGTCGCTTTGCAGGGTGACTACAGCATGGGCGGTCGCTGTCTCCACTTCAATCGCCTGGTACTGCAAGCCATGCAGACGCGGGACTACTTCCTGCTCATCGGTCCTCCGGGAACCGGCAAGACTTCCTACGGGCTGATGCATATTCTTGCTGAGGAACTGCTCACTCACAGCGAAGGCGTCCTCCTCCTCTCCTATACAAACCGAGCGGTGGACGAAATATGTGGCAAGCTGGTCGAAGCGGGCATGGACTTCCTGCGCATCGGCTCGCCGCAGTCGTGCCCTGAGGCCTATCGTCTTCATCTGCTCGTTACTCGCGCCCAGTCCTGCGCCAACATCGACGACTTCCGTCAACAGCTGGTTGCGACGCGCATCGTTGTGGCCACCACGACGAGCATGACTGCCCATCAGGAACTCTTCCAGTTGCGCGGCTTCTCGCTGGCCATTGTCGATGAGGCTTCGCAGATACTGGAACCGCACCTGCTGGGTCTGCTCTGTGCGCATCACGGCACAGAGAATGCCATTCGCCGTTTCGTACTCATCGGCGACCACAAACAACTGCCGGCGGTGGTGCAACAGGAGGAGGCCGACTCGTTTGTCAGCGACGAACGGCTCCGTGCCATCGGGCTCGAGGATTGCCGCGAATCGTTTTTCCAGCGGCTGCTGCGCCTGGAACAGCGTGCCCATCCGCAAGGCGATTCGCCCTTTGTCTTCCGCTTCACCCATCAGGGGCGCATGCATCCCGAGGTGGCCTCCTTTGCCAACAGCCACTTCTACGGCGGCATGCTTCAGCCGGTGCCCTTGCCTCATCAGCAAGCACCACTCTCCTTCCCGCATTTCGACGAGGCCGACCCCATGCAGCAGTTGTTGGCCAGCCGGCGCATGGTCTTCCTGCCCTCGCGGCGTCCACGGCACAGCGATTCGCCCAAGGTAAACACAGCCGAGGCACTCATAATCAGTCGTGTGGCCTATGCCGTCTATCGCTTGTATGAATTGAACGACCGTCCCTTCCTGCCAGAATCGACCTTGGGCATCATCGTCCCCTATCGCCACCAGATAGCGTTGGTGCGCAAGCACATTGCCGCTTACGCCACACCGCTGCTCGACCAGATAACCATCGACACCGTCGAGCGCTACCAAGGCAGTCAGCGTGATGTTATCATCTACGGCTTCACCGTGCAGATGCCCCACCAGCTCGACTTCCTCTGTGCGCAGACGTTCGAGGAAGCGGGAATGGTCATCGACCGCCGCCTCAACGTAGCGATGACTCGGGCGCGGGAGCAGATGGTGCTCGTGGGCAATCCGCGAATGCTTGCCCTCAATTCCGTACTCAAGGACATCATTTGGCTCGAAAAGTAAACTGGTATAGCAAAATGAGTGGGGCACCGCCCAATTCACAGACGCTTTTCAACTGTAAACACATTGGGGATTAGTCCCGATGGGACTACAGGCTCCAGCCTGTGGCCTGACACGCCTTTTGATTTCACTTCCGAAGCTTTAGTCAATTGTCCAATTGCAAAATGCAAAATGCAAAATGCAAAAACTGTGGGGCTCTTAGGCGCAAAAAAACTATGGCCGCCTGAACAATGCGAGGGGGAGCTTGGCCAGATAGATGGCCGCCTTGCCGGTTTGCTTGGTGGAGGCATAGTAGCTCACCCACAGTTTGTCCCCTTCGATGAGCAGACCGGGATAGCTGGTGTCTCCGTCGGATGGCAGGACGTAAATTTCTTGCCAGTCCCCTTGGGTAGTGCCCTTGAAGAGTGCGGTCTTGCAATGCCCGGGGTTGAAGTAGGTGCGAGTGGCCAGGAGGATATCTTCGCTGTCGGAGACCAGGAAGTCCTGTCCGCCGATGCGGAAACCCATTGGCTGCCACTGCCATTCTGTGTAAGGTGGCCTGCTCACAGCCCAGTAGCCCTGACCGTCGGCAGCGTCGCGCCGCACCATCATCAGCATGCGGCCGTCGGACGTAAAGCGCAGCGTCGTCTCGTTGGGGAAGCCGTTGATGCCAATCTTTGTCACCAAGTCGTAGCGGATGCCGTCTCGGGTGCTCAGCAGGGCGAGAGTGTCGCGCCGCGAGGAACTGTAGCTGACCCCGTAGCCGACGCCTTCGTGCCAAGTCACCCGCCACACCCAGTCGTGGGTGGTCTTTGCCTGCGGGTCGATCTCGATGGGCTGCGGCGCCGAGTAGTTCCTTCCGTCCCTGCTGAAGCAAACCATCGGGACAGAGTTGACATGTTTCTTCTGCCGATAGACCGAGCCTCCGATGGTGACCATCAGTCGTCCGTCGGGCATAATGGAGAGCTTGGGGTCGCGCAGGTCGATGCCTTCCTGTCCGAAGTATGCCACCGACCGCCACTTCCGTTCGTTTCGCGACTCCAAGATGCGCACTTTTCCTTCTGCCCGCCCCTCCGCATCGAAGATGTGGCTGTAGCCCTCGCGGAATGCACAGTAATACTTGCCGTTAAACTTGACGAGCGACGTAAAGGCAGCGTGGGTGCCCTCATCCCAAATCTTATCCACACTCACAGTGGTGCGGGTCTGGCCGAACATCGTGGCGGCGCTCAGGAAAGCGAGCATTAGCAGCACTCG
>JAILBW010000120.1 GCA_024680695.1 Bacteroidaceae bacterium | reverse complement strand
GTCCACGAGGTCCTGAAAGTGTATCTTGTCGTGGGCTATCTTCTTGGCCTTTGTCTGCGCGTCGGAGTCTCCGCCGGTGAAGAGTGCAACGATGCGGTTACTGAGGTTCACCTGATAGTCGAGGTACCTGCGCTGGAGCTGATAGAGCTGGAAGTCGAGCTCGGTCTGCAGTTGGGCATCGGTGACCTGGTCGAGCGTCTCGTCGGAGAGGACAGGGCGGTCGAAGGAGCGGATGACATCGAAGTCCATCCCTCGCGCATCCTCGGGGAAGAGGGTGATCCTGACACCCTCCATGTGGCGTTCGAGGCGGCTGATGCTGAGCAGGTGGCGGACGACGCGGTTGAGTATCGTACTCTTGCCGACCCCGTTGACTCCGCTGAGGATGTTCACGTCGGGGCGCAGTGTCCAGTCGATGTGTCGTTTGCCGTTCCAGAGCGATTCTATCTCAATGCGCTGGATGTACAGTCCTTGTTCGCTCATGATGTCTTTGGAGGTTAGAAGATTGTTGTAGAATCCCACGGATAGATGCCTTCGCGCACGGAGAACATGCCCAGGGCGCGTTCCAGCTTGTCTTTCGTCAGCGGGATGTGGCACATTCGGGCACTGTCGCGCGAGATGTACTTGCGTATCTTGTTCGGCTGCCATGCGCGGAAGCTCTTCAGCGTAGCGTCGTCCACACGGTCGAGACCGACGTAGCTGACGATGACAGGCAGGCGGTAGCGGTTCACGGCGCGGCTTATCTGCCAGTTGAGGATGGGGCTTTCGACGTCCATCACAGGCGAAGCCATTACGAGCAGGTTGTCGGCGCGCTGCATGATAGCGAGCATCTTGCGCTTCACGGTGCTGTCCAGTAGGTCGTCGTGGAGCGATGAGAAGTCTATCTCCTCCAGATTCAGGAAATGGTAGCGACGTGGGTTTACGCGCTGCCATTCCTGCATCAGGTGGAAAGTGTGGAGGTTGCTGTTCACATGGTCGAGCACGCCTCGCGCATCAAATGCGATGTATGTCGTGTGAGAGTTCAAGATGAATTACACTTTTTTACGCGGGCATTTCGGGCAGTGTCCAGCCGTCGCGATACTTGGGATGAATCAGTTCGGCAGCAAACTCGCGGGCGTTTACAGGCTCGGTGTACGTCTTGTTGAACGTGGGGTGGCCGTCCTTGATGGTGAAGCCGTCCTTGACCATTGCGCGCACAGTGGCCTTCTCGGGGATGTTGGTGAATTCCATCTTCTCACCGTCCCACTCGAGTATTTGGTTCAGGCCCTGCAAGCGGATTGCGGCGACGCCCATAGCAATCATCTCGTTGAAGGGGCCTGCTTCGCTGAAGTCGGAGGCAGTCTTCACGCGAGTTGCGGGGTCCTCGAGGCAGGCGCGCACCCAGTCGCGCTGGTGGGCTGCCATACCGCCGGGAACGCGACGGCATACCTTCGGTGCATCGGGCACTCGTCCCGACACCAGGTAAGGATTACGTCCATAGCTGCCGCAGACGAGGATGTCCTTCGTGCCGTAGAAGATGGTGCAGCCGCCGCCGTCGTTGAGGTTCTTGCCTGCTGGCAACAGGTCGGGACGGAAGGGGGTCAGTCCGCCGTCGCACCACGTCACCTCCACCTCAGGCATAGCCACCTTGGGCAGGTTGTCGCGGGCGGGGAAGGTGAACTTCACCTGCTGTGCGCTAGGGCACGACTCGGCCATCAGGGGCGTCGAGGAACCTTGAATCTTGATGGGATAGCCCAGTTTCAGGGCCTTGAAGGCGGGATGGAGTATATGGCAGGCCATATCGCCCAGGGCGCCAGTGCCGAAGTCCCACCATCCGCGGAAGTTCCAGGGGTGGTAGATGGAGTTGTAGTCGCGCATGGGGGCGGGGCCTATCCAAGCGTCCCAGTCGAGCGTCTCGGGAATCGGCTCCACCTTGTCGGGATGCTCCAGTCCCTGCGGCCAGATAGGACGGTCGGTGAAGGCTTCCACGCGGGTCACCTCGCCAATCTCGCCGTTCCAAATCCACTCGCAAACGAGGTTCACACCCTCGCCGCTGGCTCCCTGATTGCCCATCTGAGTGGCTACGCCAGCCTTGGCTGCCAGCTTGGTGAGCAGGCGCGATTCATAGACGGTGCGGGTGAGCGGCTTCTCGCAATAGACATGCTTGCCGGCAACCAATGCCTCGGCACAGATGATGGCATGGGTGTGGTCGGCAGTACCGCAAACGACGGCATCGGCCTCGTCGAGCAGTTCGGCGAACATCGTGCGGTAGTCCTTGTAGAGCTTGCAGTTGGGATAGAATTTCTTGTATTCGTCGAGTACGGGCTTGGCATACTTCCAGTCGGTGTCGGCTAGTCCGATGAATTCCACGTCGTTGTAGAGATTGTCGCCATTCTTGCAAACGCCGTTGATGTCGGAATGTCCGCGACCGCCGACGCCTACGCCGAGGAGTTTCAACTTGGTCTTCTTGGCCGGGGTTGTTTTCTTAGCCTTTGCCAGCATATCTGTGGGGGCCATTGCGAGTGCAGCGGTTGCTGCTGTTCCTGCCTTCAGAAAGGAACGTCTTGACATTTTGTCCATGAGTAAAATAGTTTAAGGGTATTACTTCCGTGTCTTTTTCCCACCTTTATATATATATCGCTCCGCAAAGTTACAAATAAGTGTGCGAAACGCCAAATTTTAGAGCCGCGAATGCAAAGGAGAAAGTTTTTTCTCACTCTGCGGAGTCGCGAGAAAGTTCGAATGGAGCCCAAAGTTCTTTTAGTTCAAGGAGGAATATCCGCAGATGATCTCTTTGTGGCTGATTGGTTTGAATGCATCCGACAACCTCCTGCTTGCTGTAGTTTTGCCTCCTGCTTGCTGTAGTTTTGGCTCCTGCTTGCTGTAGTTTTGGCTCCTGCTTGCTGTAGTATTTTCACACTAATGTGCGGCAAGTGGCAAAAGCGGAATTGGCGGTGAACTACTTCAACAACAGGTCGGCCAATGCGCAGGCTGAGCAGAAAGACCGGGAACAGAAAACAAAAGCATCCACAAAACCGAATGGCTGTGGATGCTAAATATCGTGAGGTCTGACGCGTTATTCAATGACCACTCGCGTCCAGCCGTGAATGTCGGGCTCGATGCCATACTGGATGTCGCGCAGGAGGTTGTAGAGGCGCGTACTTACAGGGCCGGGCTTTCCGTCCTTGCTGAAGACGTAGGACTGCTTCGTGTCAAGGTCGTCGATACGCTCGATGGGACTGATGACGGCAGCCGTGCCGCATGCACCGGCCTCCTCGAACGTGGAGAGCTCCTCCTCGGGAATCTGACGGCGCTCCACCTTCATGCCCAGATCCTCGGCCAACTGCATCAGGCTCTTGTTCGTGATACTGGGCAGGATGCTTGTACTCTTGGGCGTCACGTAAGTGTTGTCCTTGATGCCGAAGAAGTTGGCAGCTCCGCACTCGTCGATGTATTTCTTCTCCTTCGCGTCGAGATAGAACTCGCAGCTGTAGCCCAGTTCGTGTGCCAGATGGTTGGCACGCAGGCTGGCAGCATAGTTGCCGCCCACCTTGTAGATGCCTGTGCCGAGAGGCGCACTGCGGTCGTATTCACGCACAATGACGTAGGGGTTTGTCGAGAATCCGCCCTTGAAGTACGGGCCCACAGGGGTCACGAAGATGAGGAAGAGATACTCCGTAGCAGGGTGGACGCCGACCTGGGCACTGGTGCCAATGAGCAGCGGACGAATGTAGAGCGAGGCACCGCTCTCGTAGGGCGGGATGAAACGTTCGTTGAGACGCACCACTTTCTCCACCATCTCGATGAACTTCTCGGTGGGCAGTTCAGGCATCATGATTCCGCGACATGTTCCCTGCAGACGGGCGGCATTCTCGTCGGCACGGAATACTCGCACCTTGCCGTCGGGACAGCGAAAGGCCTTCAGACCCTCAAATGCCTCCTGGCCATAGTGCAAGCAAGTGGCTGCCATGTGCAGGGGAATAGTCTCCTCGCTGCAAACTTCGATTTCACCCCACGCACCGTTACGATAATAGCAGCGCACGTTGTAGTCTGTCTTCATGTAACCGAATGAGAGGTTACTCCAATCTATCTCTTTCATATCTTGCAATTATTATTTCCTGACGTTTATCGACTGCAAAATTAGTTATTTTCATCGACACTGAGCAAGGATGCACAGTTTTTTTCTGCTTCATAGAGGCATTCCTTGCAGTATTGCATCAATTCCTTAGCTTCGCGGACGTAGCCGACCACCGCATCGAGGCTCACTTCGCCCCGCTCCATCTGGCCCGTGATTTCCTCAAGGCGCTTGATGGCTTTCTCGTAATTCAGTTTTGTATCTTTCATTTTAGGTGTGCTTTTTCACAATTGATATTAGTTCGCCATCCTCGAGCATGGTTCTCAGTTCAGAGCCCGTCGTCGCTTCAGCAGCAGAGTGCAGTACATGCCCATCGAGCCACGTGATGCTGTAGCCGCGGTGCAGCATCTGCTGTGGGTCGGCGGTCGAGAGACGCTGTGTGAGCAACTCATGGCGGTGCCTTTCGCGTTGCAACAACTGGGCCAACGATGCACTCAGACGCTGACGACACTCGCGCAGGCTCTGCTCCCCTCGTTCGCGGAAACGTCCGAACAGCAAGGGAAGTACCACATCGATGTGCTCCAGGCGCTGCCGGGAACGAACGATGTGCTCATTCGCCGAATGGAGCAGGCGTTGCTGTAAGTTGTCCAGCAGAGCGACCTCTTGCGCCTGATGGTCAATGATGAACGCGGCGGCAGCGGTAGGCGTCTTCACCCGAGTATGCGCCACATGGTCGAGCACCGTCTCGTCGCGTTCGTGTCCGATACCTGTGATGACAGGGAGGGGAAACTGTGCAATGCAGGCGGCCAACGGATAGCTGTCGAAGTCGCTCAGGTCGCCCGTCGCACCTCCGCCACGAATGATGACAGCGACATCCCACAAGTCCGCCTCCGAGGCTATCCGAGTGAGTGCTCCGATGACGCTTTCCTCGACGTGCTGTCCCTGCATGACGGCTGGAAAGAGATGCGTCGTGAACCGCAGCCCATAGTCGTTATCGGACAGTTGGTTGCAGAAGTCGCCATAGCCGGCAGCCCTTTCGGAGGACACCACCGCTATGCGGTTCAGCAGTCGGGGCAGGGGCAACTGTTGGTTGTCGTGCAGGATGCCGTCAGCCTCAAGCTGTGCCAAGATTTCCCGTCGGCGTCGCGCCAAGTCGCCTAGGGTGAACGTCGAGTCGATGTCCTGTATGTTCAGTGCATAGCCATACTGTTCGTGGAAAGTAACTCGTACCAAGAGCTTTACCTGCATGCCAGCACGCAACGTCTGTCCCGCTTCGCGATACAGGCGCATCCGCAATAGGTTATAGGTTCGCGCCCAGCAATTTACTCGTGCCCGCGCCACGATGCCCTCGCCCAGCTCGTCCTTCTGCACAAGTTCGCCGTAGAAATGCCCGCCATAGCCGGCCGAGGCATCACTCAGCTCGCCCTGCACCCAGTACTCCTCGTCGAGGCTGCTTTCCAAGGCACTGCGCACAAGATGGTTCAGTTCATAGAGGGTCATTTCGATCTACGAAGCAGGGTTACAGTTTCTTTTCATAATAGGCACGGAGGTCGTCCCAGCGGTAGTAGGGATATTGGACAGGCTTTACGGGCAGGCTCACTTCGCGTTCGTTCAGGAGCGCCTTCACGAGGATGTCCCCTTGGCGATGCTTCTTCGGACGGTAGAAGACGAGCTGCACATTGCTGGCCATCGGGAAAATGCGGTAGTTGGCCCACACTCGGTCGAGCGTGTCGAGGTTCTCCACCGTCTCGGCCACATTGCCCAGCTCCATTATCAGGGCGAGTGGCATCACTACCGTCTCGTGACCGAAACGCAGGGTGGCCCCATGAAACGTCTTGCGACCCACAATTGTGTCGGCCGTCTCGAGGAAATTGCGCAGCAGCAGTCGTTGCCGTAGGCTGGCCGCGCCGCGAGTCGGCAGTGCATTGCCGAAGCCCAGATACCATTGTACGTTATGGGCGCGCCAAAGGTCGTAGCACTCTTCCTCCGTGAAGTAGGGCCACAGGTCCTTCCCGTTGTCGTGGCTCTGCATGTTGCAACACACAGAGAAGACGCGGCGCATCAACTTCGACTGATCGACATGTTCGCGCACATAGTCGGCATCGCTGAAGAGCATCGCACAGAAGCGTTCGGGGTGTATCCACTTTCTGCGATACTTGCCAGCAATCTCGTCGCGGGGTTTCATAGCCTCACTTACCTCGGACGTCTCGCGCGCGTTCATATAATATTGTAGGCTCTCGCTCGCATCGTTGTGAATGCGCAGGCGGGGATTGTAGGCTGTCAGTTCCTCACATTCGGCAATCATGCTTAGGACACAGCGAAGCACCACCGTCGAGCGGGCATCCACCTCGGCATTCTTTGCGCCGAAGATTTCGGGAAAGCGCTGCGTCATGCGCCGTCCAATGCGATGATGCTGGCGTTCGCCCACAGTCGTCAGGTCGCCGAAGCGTTTGTCGCAACACTTGTAGAAGTCTTCCAAACTATCCAGCAGTGCCTCGCCTTTCGCCGTCAGTTTTCCTTCTTTGCGCGCTTTTTGCAGAGGCTCTATGGCATCGGTGTACTGACTCTCGGCCGTCAGCCAGCGGCTGCCGTGCCGTCCGTAGTGGGAGAGATAGAAGGGTTCGTATCCCTTCGGAGTAGATGTCAGCCGATAGTCGGGCGCAGGATCTACATAAGCCGCCAGGTTGCTGCCGCTCAGCAGGATGTTTTCGTGAATCTCCCTTCGCGCCTGCGTCCAGTCCTCCTGAGCGTAGGCAGACAAAGCGACAAGGGCGCTTGCCAGCAAACATAGTCTCTTCTTCATACCTTCATACTCTTTTCGTATTGTGCTTGACCTCTAAAATTGGGACACGGGTGCAAGGCCTGTGTCTCACACCCGTGTTCCTATGCCATGTGAATCACACTTATCCGAGAATGCTCAGCAGGATGCCTGCGGCTACAGCAGAGCCGATGACACCGGCCACGTTGGGACCCATTGCATGCATCAGGAGGAAGTTGCGCGAATCGGCCTTCGCACCCTCCGACTGGCTTACGCGGGCAGCCATTGGCACTGCACTCACGCCGGCCGAGCCGATGAGCGGATTGATCTTTTCCTTCAGGAAGAGGTTCATGAACTTGGCCAGGAGGACACCGCCTGCCGTACCGAAGCCGAAGGCCACGATGCCCACGCAGAGGATGCCGATGGTCTGCCAGTTCAGGAAAGCCTCGGCCGTAGCCGTAGCGCCGACCGTCGTGCCTAGGAAGATAACCACGATGTTGTTCAGCTCGTTCTGTGCAGCCTTGCTCAGGCGTTCCACCACACCACTTTCCTTCATCAGGTTGCCCAGCATGAGGCAGCCGATAAGCGTCGCTGCAGCCGGCAGGATGAGTGACACCACGATGGCCACCACGATGGGGAAGATGATGCGTTCCTTCTTGCTGACCTCGCGCAGCTGCTTCATGCGAATCATGCGCTCCTTCTTGGTGGTGAGCAAGCGCATAATGGGCGGCTGAATGACGGGCACCAAGGCCATGTAGCTATAGGCAGCCACCGCAATGGGGCCCAGCAGGTGGGGCGCAAGTTTAGTGGTCAGGAAGATGGCCGTAGGGCCGTCGGCACCTCCGATGATGCCGATGGAGGCAGCCTCCTTCATGTCGAAGCCCAGCAGGTCGGTCTGCGTCACAAGGAAAGTGATGAAGATACCGAGCTGTGCAGCTGCACCGAGCAGCAGGCTCTTGGGGTTGGCAATCAGCGGACTGAAGTCAGTCATTGCACCCACGCCAAGGAATATCAGGCAGGGATACACACCAGCCTTCACGCCAATGTAGAGCACATCGAGCAGGCCTCCCTCGGCCAGGATGTGACGATA
Source organism: Bacteroidaceae bacterium (assembly GCA_024680695.1). GTDB lineage: Bacteria > Bacteroidota > Bacteroidia > Bacteroidales > Bacteroidaceae > Physcousia. The sequence goes on along the minus strand of JAILBW010000120.1, from coordinate 6,784 downwards.
GCTGTGATAGAAGGGGCTACTGGGGTTCAGGAACTCGTCGTTCCACATTGCGGTGTGGAACAGTCCGGCTCCCGGCAGATTGGTGAGAATCATGCCGAAGGCGATGGGCAGCAGGAGCAGCGGCTCGTACTCCTTCTTGATGGCCAGATAGAGCAGGAAGCAGCCGATGAATATCATCACGGCGTTCTTCCAGCCTTCGCCCACGAAGAAGGAGGTGATGCCCATATCGTTCCAGAACTTCACCAAGGCGTCGCCCATATTGAAGCCGGCAGCCATCGCAGGTGCAGATACCAAAAGGAGCACGGCCAGAAGGCCGAAGAATTGAAATTTGTGCTTCATAGTCGTCGTTCTATCCAATCTCTATCATTGCATCGCCGCTCTGCACCTGTGCGCCCTGCTGTACGAGGATAGTCTTGACGGTGCCGGCAGACTCGGCTGTGATGTTGTTCTCCATCTTCATGGCTTCCATGACGAGTACCGTGTCGCCAGCCTTCACAGCCTGACCCACCTCGACGAGAATCTTGGTGATGGTGCCGGGCAGCGGAGCGCTGACCACACTGGCAGCAGCCGAGGGCTTGGGAGCAGCCGTCGGGGCAGGAGCAGGTGCGGCCTTGGGGGCAGCGGGAGCAGCAGCGCCTGCGGCAGGCTGGAACTCCACGAGGGCATCGCCTTGGTTCACGCTCTGTCCTTCGCCTACGCAGATGGCTGTCACCGTACCGTCGGCCTCGGCCACGATGTCGTTGGCCATCTTCATGGCTTCCATGACGATGAGCACATCGCCCTTCTTCACCTGCTGGCCAGCCTTAGCCACAATCTTGGTGATGGTGCCGGGCAGCGGTGCTGCGACGGTGCTGCCCTTGGCGGCAGGTGCGGCTTTGGGTGCAGCAGACGGAGCGGAAGCAGCCGCAGCGGCGGGCTTGACTACCGGTTTGTGGGCGGCGGGAGCCTGTGCCGGCATTTCGACCTCGTAGGTCTTGTCATTGACGGTTACCAGCAGGGTGCCATTCTCCTGTTCTTCCACCTTGGTGTTGTAATTCCTACCGGCTATCTTAAAACTAAAATCTTTCATACGTTTGTTTTCTTTTTGGTTTCTGTAGGTACGTTTTCCGTTTCTCTCTCTCTACAATCCAGCGTTGAGCTCGGCATGCCAGTGAGAGTGCTCATCCACATGGATGGTGAGCACACCGCTCTCCTCGTCATGCACATTGTCAAAATACAGATGCAGGGTGGTGGCGATGGCAGCCATGTCGTCGAGATACTCAGTCAGGACGGGATGCTCTTCGCCATTGTCCCTGGACACACTCTTGGCCGGCGCAGGCGCATTGGCCTTTCCGGCTGCGGCACTATGGAAGAGTTGAAGTATGAGCACAAGCAGGAGCAGGATACAGAATACCACTCCGATGCCCATGCCCGTCATCAACCAGGCCGTTGTCCAATTCGTTGCTATAACCATGTGGCTTGTATATTAAGAGAGTTACAGAGGTATGTTACCATGCTTCTTGGCCGGGTTGGTCAGACGCTTGTTCTCGAGCTGTGCCAGTGCACGGATGATGCGGAAACGAGTGTTGCGCGGCTCGATGACATCGTCGATGTAACCATACTTAGCGGCATTGTAGGGATTGGCAAAGAGGTTCGTGTATTCGTCCTCCTTCTCCTTGATGAATGCCTTGGCCTCGTCAACCTTGCCCTCGTCCTTCAGCGCCTTTGCCTCCTTGGCGTAGAGCACGGCTGCGGCACCGGCTGCACCCATCACGGCAATCTCGGCGGTGGGCCAAGCGTAGTTCATGTCGCCGCGCAGCTGCTTGCAGCTCATCACGATGTGTGAGCCGCCGTACGACTTGCGGAGTGTGATGGTCACCTTGGGCACCGTGCACTCGCCAAAGGCGTAGAGCAACTTGGCACCATGCAGGATGACGGCATTGTACTCCTGTCCCGTACCGGGCAGGAAGCCTGGCACATCGACGAGCGTGACGATGGGGATGTTGAAGCAGTCGCAGAAACGCACAAAGCGGGCGCCCTTGCGGCTGGCGTTGCAGTCGAGCACACCGGCCAGCTGCTTGGGCTGGTTGGCTACGATGCCGACGCTCTCGCCGTTGAAGCGTGCGAAGCCCACGATGATGTTCTTTGCAAAGTTGGGCTGCACCTCGAAGAACTCGCCGTTATCGACGATGGCCGAGATGACTTCATACATGTCGTAGGGCGTATTGGGGTTCTCGGGGATGATTTCGTTCAGGTAGTCCTCCTTGCGGTCGATGGGGTCTGTGCACTCGACGCGCGGCGTCTTCTCGAGGTTGTTCTGCGGGATGTAGCTGAGCAGCTGCTTGATCATGGCCATAGCCTCCTCTTCGGTGGCAGCGGTGAAGTGTGTGACGCCCGACTTGGTCGAGTGTACGCTGGCACCGCCCAGCTGTTCCTGTGTCACCACCTCGCCCAGCACGGTCTTCACCACAGCGGGACCGGTGAGGAACATGTAGGAGGTACCCTCCATCATCAGCGTGAAGTCGGTCAGTGCAGGGCTATATACAGCACCGCCGGCGCAGGGGCCCATGATGGCGCTGATCTGCGGAACGACACCGCTGGCCATAATGTTGCGCTGGAAGATTTCGCTATATCCGGCCAGTGCGTTGATGCCCTCCTGGAGGCGTGCGCCGCCCGAGTCGTTCAGTCCGATGACGGGTGCTCCCACCTTCATGGCAATGTCCATCACCTTGCAAATCTTGCTGGCCAGCATCTCGCTGAGCGAACCTGCGCTCACCGTGAAGTCCTGGGCAAAGACGTAAACCAGGCGTCCGCCGATGGTGCCGCAACCGGTCACCACACCGTCGCCCAGATAGTGTTTCTTCTCCATGCCGAAGTTCGTGCAGCGATGCTCGACGAACATGTCCATTTCCTCGAAGCTTCCTTCGTCCAACAGCATGGCGATTCGCTCGCGTGCCGTGTACTTGCCTTTCTCGTGCTGCTTCGCGATAGCCTTTTCGCCACCGCCCATGCGGGCCTTGGCGCGGAGTTCTACCAACTCCTTAATCTTTTCTGTCTGCGTACTCATTGTTATTAGTTAAAAATGAATGTGTGCTTTAAAAACCGCACAAAGTTAGTAAAAAAAGGGATAGCACGCTGCGTTTTCGGCGAAAAAAATTGCCTGCAAAGGGATTAATCCTTATTTTTGCACCTGCAAACCTCAATTCGGACCACAATGCGACGCTTTTTTTTCCTTTTCCCGCTCCTTGCCCTGTCGTTTTCCGCAGGTGCCCAAGTCGAGTCTTACGACATCCCTCAGCGCGAAATCGCGGTGCGCGATCCCTTCATCGCAGTCGATCGCGAAGCGCAGCGTTACTACCTTGTTACGACGGCTCGCGATGCCGACGGCCATGTAGCCCTGCAGACCTTCGAGAGCCCCGACCTGCTCCACTGGCGACGGCTGGGAATCAACTATCAGGGCAACAAGGGCTGGATGCTGAACGTCAGGGGGAAGAAAGACGACCTGTGGGCAATGGACCACTGGTGGGCGCCCGACACCTACCTGTACCGAGGCCGGTACTACACCATCATTACCCTCACCTGCGAGCAGGAGGGGCGCATCAATTTCTGCACCTTGCTGCGGGGCGGCAAGAAGCCTCAGGCAAACTACGAGAATGTCCTGCACAAAGGAGTGCCCGTCAGCCTGACACCCTACGGCCAGCAGTGCCTCGACGGCAGCCTCTACATCGACCAGAAGGGCCTTCCGTGGCTCGTTTACAGCCTCGAGTGGAACGGTCCGGACGTTCAGGATCGCATCGGCGAAACGTGGGCTATCCGCCTGAAGAAGAACCTGAAGGGCAGCATGGGCGAACCCATCCGTCTGTTCCGGGCCTGCGAGGCTTCGTGGCCCACCTGGAAGCAGGGCAGTCCGCTCGTCGTCGATGCACCCTTCCTGTGGCGCGACGAGGCCAGCGGCCACCTCATCTGCCTGTGGAGCTCATTCCGCGAGGGCAAGTACTGTGTGGGGCAGGCCATCAGTCGTTCCGGATCGATCAGCGGGCCGTGGGAGCATCTGCCCGACCCCATCTACGTAAACGGCGGCCACGAAATGCTCTTCCGCGACCTGCAGGGAAACCTCAAGATGAGCCTCCACCACGACAACAATAACGCCCATCTGCGCATCGTCGATGTGCAGCTGCGCGACGGAAAGTTCCTTCCAGTGGAGGAATAGTAAGGAAGAACGCTGATAGAGAAGTAGCTATTTTTCTTTACACATCACCTCACACAGATTCACGCCAAAGCAAGCAGAGGCAGGAACTACACGTTGCGGAGGCCGGAACAACGTGTCGCGGAAGGCCACACAACACGCTGTTCCGACCAGAAACTGCGGCAAGAATCGCGTAAAATCGGCCGAGGCATCGGTTTGCCTAAAATAACGAAATCTGGGGAGTATTGTGTATCAGCGCCTTAGATTTCCGCAACCCCTTCCCTACCCCGAATTTAGCCCGAAAAAGCCCCAAATTCGCCTTTTTCGAGGATGCCTTGTTGGAAGACGGCTCGCTGCCAATCTTCCGATTTCACGACAAGAGACGCATTCAGAGCAACGTGAGGCTCAAGGTGTAAAGATTAAGCTGAAGCCTTTGCACTTTCGCCAAAAAGTCGTACCTTTGCAGCGCAATGGATAACAAAGGACAACGGGTGCCCACCGAACTGGGCACAGAACGCATCGGGCGCCTCCTCGCCCAATACGCTGCGCCGGCCATCATCGCCATGGCGGCCTCGTCGCTGTACAACATCGTCGACAGCATCTTCGTGGGGCGCGGAGTGGGCGACATCGGCATCAGCAGCATGGCGGTGGCCAGCCCCTTCATGAACCTCTCGACCGCCTTCGGCACACTGGTCGGCGTGGGCGCCTGCACGGTGGCCAGCATGCGGCTGGGGCAGAAGCGATACGAGGAGGCACAGCACGTTTTGGGCAACACCATCACGCTCGACATCGTCATGAGCATCCTCTTCACCATCGCCTGCTGGCCCTTCATGGACCCCATCCTGAAGATATTCGGCGCCAGCGAGGCCACACTGCCCATGGCGCGCGAATACATGGAAATCATCCTGTTGGGCAACGTCATCACCCACTGCTACTTCGCGCTGAACGGCATGCTGCGCAGTGCAGGCCATCCTGCGGTGGCGATGAACTGTACGTTTCTGGCTATCATCCTCAACACGCTGCTCGACCCCCTCTTCATCTTCGTCTTCCACTGGGGAGTGCGCGGTGTCGCCATTGCCACCGTACTGGCACAGGCCGTCGCTCTCGCCGTCGAGCTACGCCTCTTCTGCCGCAAGGACGAACTGCTCCACCTGCGGCGCGGCATCTACCGGCTGCGAGCCCACATCGTGCGTCAGTCGCTGGCCATCGGACTGAGCCCCTTCCTGATGCATGCCTGCTCTTGCCTCGTCGTGCTGCTCATCAACAACCGCCTCAAGCAATACGGCGGCGACAACGCCATCGGCGCCTACGGCATCGTGAACCGCGTCATCTTCATCTTCGCAATGATTGTGCTGGGACTGAACCAAGGCATGCAGCCCATCGTGAGCTACAACTGGGGCGCCCGAAGGAACGACCGCGTCTGGCGAGCCCTTCGCTACACCATCGCCGCAGCGACACTGGTCACCACTACGGCCACGCTGATTGGCGAACTGCTGCCCGAGACAATCATCCACGCCTTCGGCACAGGACCCGAGCTGACGCAGATGGCTGTGCGCGGCTACCGAATCATGGTGGCAGCCTTCGTCATCGTGGGCGCTCAGATGGTCATCGGCCACTTCTTCCAGAGCATCGGCCATGCAGGCAAGAGCATATTCCAGAGTCTTACCCGCCAGTTGCTCTTCCTCATTCCGCTACTCATCGTGCTGCCGCCCATGTGGGGGCTCGACGGAGTCTGGCTCTCGATGCCCATCTCCGACTGCCTCGCCTTCTTCACCTCGGTCGGCATGCTGTGGTGGCTGGTGAGAGGCCTCTCCCACGATCCGCTCCTCAAAGAGGGAAGCGCGGGACAGCGACAAACGGAAAACAATCATAATACTCCCATCTCCTCGGAGAGAGGCCGGGAGTGAGGCTTTATGAAACGAATTGGACTACTCAGTGACACCCATGCCTATTGGGACGACCGCTATCTGACGTACTTCGCCGAATGCGACGAGATATGGCATGCTGGCGACATCGGCTCGTTCGAACTGGCGCAGCGGCTCAACGAGTTCCGCCCCCTGCGCGCCGTCTGCGGCAACTGCGACGGAGGCGACCTGCGGCGCTTCTACCCCGAAGTGCTGCGCTGGAACTGCGAGGGTGCCGACGTACTGATGACCCACATCGGCGGCTACCCCGGCCGCTACGATCCGCGCATCCGCCAACAGCTCTACGCCCGTCCGCCGAAACTCTTCATCGCAGGCCACAGCCACATCCTCAAGGTGCAGTTCGACAAGTCGCTCGGCATGCTCCACATCAACCCCGGCGCTGCAGGCCTGCAGGGATGGCACCAGGTGCGCACCCTCGTACGCTTCACCGCAGAGAACGCGTCGTTCCGCGACCTCGAAGTCATCGAGATTCCGCGCTGAGAGAAACCGAAAAAAGGAACTTGTTAAACTAAACACATTATATCAAACGCTATGAAACATTTCATCCTACTCGCCGGCCTGCTCATGCTGCCGCGCCTCCTATGGAGCGAAACCGTCTTCGACCCGTCATCGCCCTACTATTTCGACGGCAAAATCTCGCGTCCTGTGCTGGAACGCTATCTCGACCGCTCCGTCACCGCAACGAATCTGCTCA
>JAILBW010000109.1 GCA_024680695.1 Bacteroidaceae bacterium | reverse complement strand
GGGGACGATGTATTTTTGCGCATTCATGCCTGGGTCGATGGCGGCGCACCAAAGCGTGGTCTCGGCACTGACATTCTTCTCCAACATCTCCACACCCTCGGGCGTACCGATAACGCAGGCAATATGCACACAGGCGGGATGCCCCGTCTTCAGCAATGCTTCGTAGGCTGCCACCATCGAACCGCCTGTGGCCAGCATCGGATCGACGATGATGAGTGTCTTGCCCTTTACCGACGGGGAGGCCATGTACTCGGTGTGAATGCCAACCTCGGTGTGTTCGCGGTTGGTGTACATTCGGAATGCAGAGACAAAGGCATTCTCGGCATGGTCGAAGACATGGAGAAAGCCTTCATGGAAAGGCAATCCGGCGCGCAGCACAGTGGCCAGCAGAAGCTCATCCTTGATGAGAGGAATGTCGCAGGTGCCCAAGGGCGTAGTCACTGTCTTGACCTTGTAGTTCAGCGTCTTTGAAATCTCGAACGCCATCATTTCGCCGATGCGGCGGATGTTGTTGCGGAAGAGGGCACGATTCTTTTGATAACTCTTGTCGCGAATCTCTGCCAAGTACTGGTTCAATAGTGAGTTCTCCTCACTCAGGTTCTTTATCTTCATAATGGGTGGGTTTAATTAAGAATAGTACATGCAAAATTACACTTTTTTTTCTTTAATTGCCAAGTCCGCTTCGCAAAACTGCAAATAAGCTCAAAAAAAGACTCTCCATAGCCACTAAAAACCTCCGAATGTAGGCCCGAGATTCAAAAGAATGTCGTAACTTTGCACTGCCTTTCGGAAACATAGGCCTGTTTCCCCTTGGCAAACTGATTAAGACGAGTACTTTAACCCAATAAATTCATTACTACAATGGCAAAATTAGACTTAGCAAAGTATGGCATCAAGGATTCTACCGTGATTGCCCACAATCCCTCGTATGAATTTCTGTTCGAGGAGGAAATGAAGGCTGGACTCGAAGGCTTCGAAGTTGGTCAGGAGACCGAACTCGGTGCCGTAAACGTGATGACTGGCATCTTCACCGGCCGTTCGCCTAAGGACAAGTATATCGTCGATGACGCTCAGAGCCACGACAAGGTATGGTGGACCAGCGAAGGCTACAAGAACGACAACCATCCCATGAGCGAAGAGGTATGGGCAAAGGTGAAGGACATCGCGGTAAAGGAACTCTCCGGCAAGAAGCTCTATGTCGTTGATGCCTTCTGTGGCGCCAACGAAGCTACCCACCTCGCCGTGCGCTTTATTCTCGAAGTGGCTTGGCAGGCTCATTTCATCAAGAACATGTTCATCCAGCCCACTGAGGAGGAACTGGAGAAGTTCGAGCCCAACTTCGTTATCTACAACGCCTCGAAGGCAAAGGTTGAGGACTACAAGGCACTGGGACTGAACAGCGAGACCTGTGTTGCCTTCAATACCACCAGCCGCGAGCAGGTAATCATCAATACATGGTACGGCGGCGAGATGAAGAAGGGAATGTTCTCCATGCAGAACTACTACCTGCCTCTGCAGGGTATCGCCAGCATGCACTGCTCGGCCAATACCGACATGGAAGGCAAGAACACTGCCATCTTCTTCGGTCTCTCCGGCACCGGCAAGACTACTCTCTCCACCGACCCGAAGCGTCTGCTCATTGGCGACGACGAGCACGGATGGGACGACGAGGGCGTCTTCAATCTCGAAGGCGGCTGCTACGCCAAGGTCATCAACCTGAGCAAAGAGAATGAGCCCGACATCTACAACGCCATCAAGCGCAATGCACTCCTCGAGAACGTCACAGTGGACAAGGACGGCAAGATCGACTTCGCTGACAAGAGCGTCACGGAGAACACCCGCGTCAGCTATCCCATCGAGCACATCGAGAAGATTGTGAAGAAGGTTAATGGCAAGAGCGCAGGTCCCGATGCCAAGAACGTCATCTTCCTGAGCGCCGACGCATTCGGCGTACTGCCTCCCGTCAGCATCCTGACTCCCGAGCAGACGAAGTACTACTTCCTGAGCGGCTTCACCGCTAAGCTTGCCGGCACAGAGCGCGGCATCACCGAGCCCACTCCCACCTTCTCGGCTTGCTTCGGCCAGGCCTTCCTTGAGCTGCATCCCACAAAGTATGCCGAGGAACTGGTGAAGAAGATGGAGAAGAGCGGCGCCAAGGCTTATCTGGTCAACACCGGCTGGAACGGCACAGGCAAGCGCATTTCGATTCCCGATACGCGCGGCATCATCGATGCTATCCTCAACGGCAGCATCCTGAAGGCTCCCACGAAGAAGATTCCGTACTTCAACTTTGAGATTCCTACACAGCTCGACGGCGTAGCTTGGGGCATCCTCGATCCTCGCGACACCTATCAGGATCGCTCGAAGTGGGACGAGAAGGCCAAGGACCTCGCTGCACGCTTCATCAAGAACTTCGGCAAGTACACCAGCAACGAGGCTGGCAAGGCTCTCGTCGCTGCTGGTCCTCAGCTGTAATCACAGGGCATCGGGGAACGGAACGTTCCTTAGTGATAGAAAGAAGGGTGGGAAACCAAATTGGCTTCCCACCCTTCTTTCTTGGTTCAAGAGTTCAAACGTTCAAGAGTTCAAACGTTCAAGGATTCAAACGTTCAAGGTTCTTCGCACAGGAAGTGCAAACGCCTGCATTGGTACGCTTCAGCGTACGCTGTTGAGATGCATCTGCCTACTTGAATATGCTGTAGATGGGGTCGCCGCGCCACGCTTGGGGGCGCTTTAGGCGGAAGACTTCGGCAATGGTGGCGGCGGTGTCGTACTGCATCACGACATCGTCAATCTCCCCCTGGGCCTTGATGCCGTGTCCGCAGACGATGAAAGGCGTTTCCAGTTCCTCGAGCGTCTGCCCGCCATGACCCTTTTTGATGCCGCCGTGGTCGGCCGTCATAAGGATAATCGTATCGTCGTAGATGCCTGCGTCCTTCAGTGCCTGAATGATGTGGCCCACCTCTACGTCAATGGCTTCGAGCGTCGCATAGTATTCGGGTGTGTCGTGTCCGTCCTGATGTCCAATGTGGTCAAGCTCATCGTAGCAGACAGCCATGAGCGTCGGGCGGCGTTCGCGGATATACTTCTCGGCCAGCTTCGTGAGATGCACATTGTCCGACTTCTCTGCCACATCATAGAAGTCCATCGCCAGCGTGTCGGTTACATGCTTGATGCCGTCCCACTCGGCGATACAGCCAATGACGGCATCAGGATACTGTTCGCGCATGATGGAGAAGATGGTTGGGAACTTCTGGTGCTCGTTCTCAATCATGGAGGGAATCTCAGGGCGCCGCGAGTTCCATTGTGTGTAGCCGTGCATCTCGGTCGGAGCGCCGTTGAACATCGATGCCCAGTTGATGGCCGAGGCCGAGGGCAGCACTGAACGCTTCTTGAGCGTATAGCTTCCCTGTGCCATGAGCATGCGGATGTTTGGGATTTTCTCTGCCTTGGGCACACTGTATGCGCCCCATCCGTCGATGCCGATTACGACTACATGTTTTGCTCTCCACTTCTTTGCTTGGCTTTGCTGGCAGGCTATCGTCAGAAGGGCTGCGAGTAAGATAAATGCTCTTTTCATTATTCC
>JAILBW010000103.1 GCA_024680695.1 Bacteroidaceae bacterium | reverse complement strand
TATACATATATATAGTAAAATACTATTATATATACTACTATATATATATAACTATAATTATATTAACTTATTGTAATATAATAATTTACCATCTCCTCTCCCGCGCGAAGTCCGCCCACGGTGCAGAAAAATGGACTGTCCTTTGTCCCAATTGTCACGCAACGTGGAAAAGTCCTCTCTGCCGGCATGAGAAAGTGTCAATATTTTTCAGAAATCCGTAAAAATGTAACGATTTGACTATCGTCGAGCTAGCTCCTGCCCCGGCATAGCTCAAATGTGATTTGGATCCGCTCTCGCTTACTCGCAGCCTTGAACTTCGGTCGAGCCTGCTTCCGCCCCGGGTTTTGCATTTTGCATTTTGCAAATAGAATTTAGTACAATGTATTCGTCTGTCGCACCTTCGGCGATATTTTCCGTTGTGTGCCGATAGCAGGGGCGATCTTGGACAAGCCAAGCGTCAGAGCCGAGCGACACCCCTGCCTGTGGTCTGCCGTCCCTTCGGGGGGGTGTCAAGTGAAATAATCAAGCGCGCATGGCTTTCCGCTGTGCTTACTCTATGGTCTGACGTCGATTCATTGTCCGCTTACGATTTCTTCTGGAGCGGGTTCCAGCCTTGGGCTTTTAGTTCCATCTCCACGCCATCGCGGCAGATGAGTGCGCAGCCTAGGCTCTGCTTTGTGATGTAGCCGATGAGGTGGACATCCTCGATTTGCTGAATGCGCTCGTTGTCGGTGAGGGGTACGGTGAAGAGAAGTTCGTAGTCCTCGCCGCCGTTGAGGGCGCAGGTGGTGACGTTCATGTTGAACTCCTCGGCCGTCGCGGCGGTCTGATAATCGAGCGGCAGGCGTTCCTCGTAGATGCGGCAGCCAGTGAGGCTTTGCGTGCAGATGTGCAGCAGTTCGCTGCTCAGTCCGTCGCTGATGTCTATCATGCTGGTGGGGTGTATGCCGGCCTGTGCCAGTGCGGCGACGATGTCGCGCCGTGCCTGCGGTTTTAGCTGGCGCTGCAGGATGTATTCGCGTCCGGCGAAGTCGGGCTGCATGCTTGCCAGATAGTCCATCTCCCGTTTGTTGCCGCTGCGCTGTGCGGTGGCGAGTTGCTTGTTATAGACCATTTTCTCGCGCTCGAGCAGTTGCAGGCCCATGTAGGCGGCACCGAGATTGCCGCTCACGCAGATGAGGTCGGTCTCCTGCGCCCCGTTGCGATAGACGATGTCGTCGGGGCGGGCCTCGCCGATGGCGGTGATGCTGATGGCGAGGCCGGTGAGGCTGCTGGTGGTGTCGCCGCCGACGATGTCCACGCCGTGCTCGTCGCAGGCTTGTCGCATGCCGCTGTAGAGTTGTTCGACGTCTTCCACGCTGAAGCGCTTGCTCAGTGCCAGGCTGACGGTGATCTGTCGCGGCGTCCCGTTCATGGCGTAGATGTCGCTCAGATTCTCGATGACGGCTTTGTAGCCCAGATAGTGGAGGGGGACATACATGAGGTCGAAGTGGACGCCCTCCATGAGCATATCCGTCGTGACGAGGGTCTGCATTCCCGCTTGTGGAGCGATGACGGCGCAGTCGTCGCCCACGCCTTTGCGTGTGCCTTCGTTCTTGATTTCGATGTCCTTTGTCAGTTGTCTGATGAGGCCAAACTCGCCCAATTCTGCTATTTCGCTCATGGTGTGGTTCTTGTCGGGGGGGTTAGCTGCGTCGAATCATCTCCTCCATGATGGCGGCCATGCGTGGCTGGGCCTCGTTGGCGGCCTTCTGGACGTCTTCGTGGGTGACCTTCACGATCTTTCCGTGCACACCGAGATCGGTGATGATGCTCACTCCGAAGCACCTGATGCCGCAGTGGCGTGCCACGATGACCTCGGGCACAGTGCTCATGCCCACGGCGTCGGCTCCCAGGCGGGCAAACATGCGGTACTCGGCGGGTGTCTCGAAGGTAGGGCCCTGTGTGCCCAGATAGATGCCGTGCCGCACCTTGATGCCTTTCTCGCCGGCGATGCTGTCGGCCAGTTCGATGAGCGCGCTGCTATAGGCTTCGCTCATGTCGGGGAAGCGTGGTCCCGTGGGGATGTTGGGACCGTGGAGGGGGTTCTCGGGCATGAAGTTTATCTGGTCGGTGATGAACATGATGTCGCCGATGCGGAAACTCGGGTTGGTGCCGCCTGCGGCATTGCTCACGAAGAGTGTCTTGATGCCCAGTTCGTACATGACGCGGATGGGGAAGGTGACCTGCTGCATCGTGTAGCCCTCGTAGTAGTGGAAGCGTCCCTCCATGGCCATGATGTCCTTGCCGCCCAGCCGCCCGAAGAGCAGTTTGCCTTCGTGGCCCTCGACGGTGGACACGGGGAAGTTGGGGATGTCGCGATAGGGGATGGCCAGTATCTTCTCGATTCTCTCGGCGAGGTGTCCCAGGCCGGTGCCCAGGATGATGGCCGTCTTCGGCTGGTTGGGCATTCGCTCCTTGAGCCATGCGGCAGTTTCAAGAATTTTGTCGTACATAGTCTTCTATTGTTTGGTTGAATATATTGGTCTGTGCGTTCAGTATTTCAGTCTGAATGGGCAGGACGTAGAGGTTTTCGCACACCTGGGAAGAGAGGCCTTGGAGCGTCTTCAGCCGTGCAGCGTCCTTCTCTGTGGTGACGACGATGTGTGGCCGGGGCAGCTGGTCGAGGGTACGATTGATGCGGCGGACATCCCCGGCCGTGTAGTAGTGGTGGTCGGGGAAGGCGAGGGGAGTGACGTGCGGTGTGTGGCGCCGCAGGTCGCGTTCCATCTGGCTGTGCGAGGCAATGCCTGTGAGCATCAGGACGTGGGTCTGCTCTGCCTGCAGCTGTGCTAGCGTCCTTGTCTCGTTGCCGAACAGGGCCGACAGGGCACCGTAGCGCAGCGTACTGAAGTACAGCTGCTGGCCCTGCCGAAGTTGCAGCTTGGCCTGAATGTGCCGGCATTCCGTCGGCGGGATGTCGGGCGGACACTTGCTCACCACCACCACATCGGCCCGTGCGGCTCCCTTGGCCGATTCGCGCAGCCGTCCGGCGGGCAGGAGCCGATCGTCGCAGTACAGCCGATGGTAGTCAACGAGCAGGATGTAGAGCCCCGCCCTGACTGCGCGGTGTTGGAAGGCATCGTCCAAGAGCACTACTTGCGTGTCGCTCGTTGCGTTGTCGTGCGTCAGGCGATGGACTCCGTGCCAGCGGTCGGCATCGACTGCAACATGGATGGCCGTACCGAACTTTTGTTTCATCTGCCAAGGCTCGTCGCCGATCATCTCCATTGGCGTGGCGAGGTCGGAAAGCAGGTATCCGCGGCTCTTGCGCCTATAGCCTCGGCTGAGGACTGCCACCCGATAGTGCGGACTCAGCAGGCGAACGAGGTACTCTACATGGGGGGTCTTCCCTGTGCCGCCTACTGCCAGATTGCCCACGCAGATGGCGGGTAGCGGCAGACGGCGCAATTTCAGCAATCCGTGGTCGTAGAGCCAGTTCCTCACACCCACGACGGCTCCGTAGAGCCAGCTGAGCGGGAGAAGGCAACAGTCTATGGTGCAGAGTGCAGAGTGCATAGTGCAGAGTTTAAACAAGCGCCACCCTTCGGGATGTCGGGCGGCCGCTTCGCCTTCAGTGCGAAGAACATTTACTCCCCTGGGAGCGCTGAGGCTACCGAATGCTCATATAGAAGGGCATCCGGGCCTGTACGGGGTTCTGGCGGGAGAGGGTGCGCAGCAGGCTGAAGGTGGTGTAGTACTCGCCGAGCATTGCGCGCATCTCGCTGTCGAGGTAGCCGTTCTTCTGCTTGTTCATAAAGCCGACATACCAGGGTTCGGGTTCGGGATAGCGTCCGATGCTGTATTCCTCCAGTTCGGCCTCGGCTGCTGCCATCTTGATGGCATCTTCCAGATTGCCCAGCTGGTCCACGAGTCCCAAGCCTAAGGCCTGCTCGCCAGTCCAAACGCGGCCCTCGGCAATGGCTTTCACGGAGTCTTTTGCCATGCCGCGTCCGTCGGCTACACGGCCGGTGAACAGTTCATAGCCTTTCTCGATGTAGCTCTGCAACAGGGCGCACTCGGTGTCGTTGAAGGGTCGGCCCATGGCGCCGAAATCGCTCAGTGCGTTGGTCTTCACTCCGTCGAACTTCACACCGATCTTCTGTGTGATGAGTTCGCTGGGGTCGGGGAACATGCCGAAGATGCCGATGCTACCCGTCAGGGTGGTGGGCTCGGCCACAATCTTATTGGCTGCGCAGGAGATGTAGTAGCCGCCGCTGGCTGCCAGTCCGCCCATCGATACGATGACGGGCTTCTTCTCCTTGAGCAGGGTCACTTCGTGCCAGATCTGCTCCGAGGCGTAGGCACTGCCGCCACCCGAGTTTACGCGGATAACCACGGCCTTCACATCGTCGTCTTCGCGCAGTTCCTGCAGGTCCTTCGTCATGCCCTTTGACGTAATCTGGTGATCGCCCGAGAGGCCGCCGCCTGCCTCATCGACAATGTCGCCATAGGCATAGTAAACGGCGACCTCCTTCGAAATCTTCTTCTTCACATTCTCCGTATTGGCAACGTCCTTCAGGGTGGTGAACTTCAGGTCGTCATCCTCGTCGAGTCCGGCCTTCTCCTTAAGCATGGCCTTTACGTCGCTGATGTAGCACAGCTTGTCGATGAGCTTGTTGTCGACGGTCTGCTGTGCGTCGGTCAGCGGAGTCTGGCTGTCAGCGATGGTGTTCAGTGTCTCCAGGCTGATGCCGCGGCTCTCGGCCACGTCCTTCTGCATGTTGTTCCAGATGCCGGTCAGGTAGCTGGTCACCTGTTCGCGGTTGGCTTCGCTCATCTCCGTGCAGATGAAGGGCTCGACGGCGCTCTTGTAGGTGCCCACCTTGAAGACTTGCATCTTGACGCCCACCTTCTCCAGCATGTCTTTGAGGAAATAAAGCTGGGTGCTCATTCCGCTCCAATCGACGCCGCCCTGTGGGTTAAGCATCAGAGTGTCGGCCATCGAGCTCAGGTAGTAAGAGCCTTTGGTGTAGGAGTCGCCGTAGGCGAGAATCCACTTGCCGCTCTTCTCCTTGAATTTCACCAGGGCATCGTGCAGTTCCTCGATCATGGCGGGTGTGCCGCCCAGTGCACCGGCCTCGAGATAGACTCCCACGACATTCTTGTTGTCGGCAGCCTTGTCGAGTGCGGTCAGTGCCTCTTCCAGACTGATGGTCTGTGTCTCGCCTCCCATCAGGATTGCGGTCGGGTCGAAGGGCATCGAGCCGTCGTCCGAACGCTCCACCAGGCTTCCCCGCAGGGGGATGCGCAGGATGGAGTTCTTCTCAACCTTTGTTGCGACACCCTCGCTGGCCACCATGCCGGCGATGGATACGATGCTGATGATTGTCGCAATGATGCTGAACAGCAGCAGTCCTACCACTGTGGCCAGCGTGTACTTCATGAAGTCTTTCATTTTCTTTTGTGTGATTTAAGTTTATTGTTCGAATTTTCTCTTGATGATTGCGCAGTTTCGTCAAACGTGGGCAAAATTACAAAGACTTTTCCACACATCCAAGCCCGTTTCTTGTTTTTTGCATTATTTCGCCTTCGATGCAGGTGTACGCGGAAAGAAGAAGGCAGTCTGCGCGGCTGCCTTCTCGGTTTTTGGGGATTATCTCAACGATTTGGATGAGAAATGATGGTGGGTCGATTTACCCGGTGGGGGAGCGTAAAGGGGATGAGGCTATTCGATCCAAACCTTCTTGCCGTTTACGATATAGACACCCTTGGACCATTGACCATTGACTCTGCGGCCGCTGAGGTCGTAGATGACATTTGCATTTTGCATTTTGCATTTTGCATTTTGTATTGAGGTCGCATTTTCGTAAGTGCCGTCGTCTTTCTGTGTCACCACTGAGTGTGTGGGAAGCAGTACGGGATGACTGTCTTCGCCCAGCGTCTGATACCAGTTGATGGTGCTCTGGTCCCCATTGAGCAGCCAGCACAGTTCGCCGCTCGACATCTGTTCCTCGGTGATTGGGGTGGCCTGTGTGCCGTAAAGGCTGTAGCAGTTGGTCTGCGTGGCAGAGCTCTTGCGATACATATAGGAGCCGTCATTCTGGTAGCCCTCCACCTCGGAGGTGGACCAGCAGTTCTCCACGATGGCATTCTTTCCAACCCATCCCGAGAGCTGTCCGCATTCCAATGATCCAGAGACTTTTCCCGTGCTGTAGCAGTTGCGCATCACGGTGATGGGTCCTCCCGAGGGGCTGTTTGCCTGTATGGCTCCCGAGTTCTTTCCTGTACCGGTGACCGTACCCTCGTAGCCGAGGTTGAGCAGATAGATGGGATTGGCAGAACCGGCAAAGCGGCTCACAATTCCTGCCGTATAGTCGATTCCCTCTGAAGAGCAAGTCTCGTCGAGCACAAGGTTCTGGATGGTGCAGCCTGGTTGGGCGTAGCTGAAGAGGGCCACGTTGCTTGCGTCTCGCGAGAGTTTCAGGTGGCTAATCGTGTGGAACTGCCCGTCGAAGGTGGCGGCATAGGGATTGCTGCTTGTGCCTATCATCGGGAACTTGTCGCTGCATTCTGCCATGTCGATGTCGGCTGTCAGCTGTGCGTTCGCAGCAGTCTGCTTCAGGTTTGTTACTTTGTTGGCAAACCATGTAAGTTGTTCTGCAGTGCCTATTTGCCAGTAGCCATCCTTCTGTTCCACGACGAAATCGGGATCCTCGGCATGGCAGAGGGCGCAGAAGCCGCAGTCGAAAGTGTGTGGGGCTATATTTGCACCGGGGGTATTGCTGTATGAACGGTTGTCGTCCAAGGGTGTTACCCCGTCGCAGGCCAGGTTTCCGTTCATGTAAACCATGCTATGGTTGGGGAGCAATACAGGATGGCTGTCCTCGCTCAGTGTCTGATACCAGTTGATGGCACTCTGGTCTCCGTTGAGCAGGAAGCACAGTTCTCCGCTCTGCATCTGCTCTTCGGAAATGGAGGTGGCCTGTGTGCCATAGAGGCTGTAGCAGTTGGTCTGTGTGTAGGAGGCACCGCGTCGATACATGTAGGATGCATCGTTTTGGTATCCAGAGACCTCGGAGGTGGACCAGCAGTTCTCCACGATG
>JAILBW010000082.1 GCA_024680695.1 Bacteroidaceae bacterium | reverse complement strand
ATCCACGTAAACGGCATCACAGGCAGCACTGGCGCAGGTCAGAAGCCTGGTGCTACGACGCATTTCTCGTGGCGCAACGACAATATCTCCGTCTATAAGACCTTCACCCACCAGCATCTGCTCGAGATCAACCAGACGGTGCAGGAACTCTCTCCGGGCTACCCGGGCCGCGTCCTCTTCATCCCGCAGCGCGGATGCTTCCCCCGCGGAATCTTCGTCACAGCCTGCGCCCAGTGCGACCATACCGTCGAGGAGGTGCGGCAGGCCTACGACGAATACTATCGCGATGCCGCCTTCACACACTTCGTCGCGAAGAGTCCCGACATGAAGCAGGTGGTGAACACCAACAAGGCGCTGGTCTACGTCGAGAAGTTCGAGGACCAGCTGTTGATGATTTCCTGTATCGACAACCTGCTGAAGGGGGCTGTCGGGCAGGCTGTGCAGAACATGAACCTGATGTTCGGCCTCGACGAGACGGAAGGGCTACGGCTCAAGGCGAGTGCCTTCTGACGAAAAGACTATAAACTTTAAACTATGAACCTATTCGACGTCTATTCGCTCTTCCCCATCCAAGTCGTGAGGGGCAAGGGCTGCCGCGTTTGGGACGAGTCGGGACAGGAGTATCTCGACCTCTATGGGGGCCATGCGGTCATCTGCATCGGCCATTGCCATCCCCACTATGTCGAGATGATGACGGCCCAGCTCGGCCGACTCGGCTTCTACAGCAACTCGGTGATCAACAACCTGCAGCAACAGCTGGCTCAACGTCTGGGCCGGGCCTGCGGCTACGAGGACTATCGCCTCTTTCTCGTGAACAGCGGTGCAGAGGCCAACGAGAACGCGATGAAGCTGGCCAGCTTCCACACAGGGCGGCGCCGCGTACTGAGTCTGGAGAAGGCATTCCACGGCCGCACCAGCCTGGCTGTCGAGGTGACGGACAATCCCAAGATTGTGGCACCCATCAATGCGGGAGGGCACGTCAGCTTCCTGCCGATGGACGACTTGTCGGCGTGGGAGCACGAACTGCGCAAGGGCGACGTCGCCTGCTGTATTCTGGAGTGCATCCAGGGTGTGGGCGGCATCAGGATGGTGAGTCCCGAGTTCTATCAGGGCCTCCGTCGGCTGTGCAGCGCAACGGGCACCGTACTTGTCTGCGACGAGATACAGTGCGGCTATGGCCGCAGCGGGCGCTTCTTTGCCCACCAGCATCTCTTCGACCCTGACCGCCAGCCCGACATGGCTCCCGACCTCATCACGGTGGCCAAGGGCATCGGCAACGGCTTCCCAATGAGCGCCTTGCTCATCGCACCGCAGTTCCAGGCCGTCAAGGGGCAGCTGGGCACCACCTTCGGCGGCAACCATCTGGCCTGCACGGCAGCGCTGGCCGTACTCGACGTGATGGAGGACGAACACCTCGTGGAGAATGCGGCGCAGGTGGGCAGCCACCTCATCGCCGAACTGCGGAAACTCGTCGGCGAGAAGATTGTTGAGGTGCGCGGACGCGGACTGATGATCGGCATCGAACTCAGCGAGCCATACAAGGAATTGCGCAACCGTCTCCTCTTCGAGGAGCACTGCTTCACTGGCTGCGCCGGCACACACACCCTGCGCCTCCTCCCGCCTCTGTGCCTCTCCACCGACGAGGCCGACATGTTCATCGAGAAGCTGAAAAGCGTCTTATAACGCCTCTTCAAGCCCATCAAACCCATTAATCCCAAAAGACCCATGACAGAAGACATTAAACAGATTGGCCAGCGGCTGAAAGGCCTGCGAGAAGCACTCGACATCGAGGCGCGAGAAGTGGCCGAGCTCTGCGGCATCAGCACGGAGCAATACGAGAAAATGGAGCGTGGCGAGACAGAGCTCTCCGTGGCCAACCTGCAAAAGATAGCCCGCGAATACCAGCTGGACCTCGACGTACTGCTCTTTGGCGAGGAACCGCGCATGAGCAACTACTTCCTCACCCGTCGCGGACAGGGCCTCAGCGTCGAACGCCGTAAGGCCTACCACTACGAGAGCCTGGCCAGCGGATTCCGCGAACGGAAAGCCGAGCCCTTCATCGTCACCGTCGAGCCGAAGCCCGACGATACACCACGCGAGAGCAACTCCCACGCAGGACAGGAGTTCAACATGGTCTTCGAGGGCACCTTGGAGCTTACCATCGACAAGAAGGTGCTCATACTGAACGTGGGCGACAGCATTTATTTCGACGCCACACAGCCTCACGGCATGCGGGCGCTCGACGGGAAACCCGTCAAGTTTCTGGCCATCATCTTCTAACACCACACGTCTATGCTCGAACGATTCCTGAAACAGACAAGCTTTGTCTCCGAAGAGGACTACCGGCAACACCTCGAGTTCATCATCCCGAAGAACTTCAACTTTGCCTACGACGTGATGGATGCCTGGGCCGAGGAACGGCCCGAGAAGCTGGCACTCCTGTGGACCAACGACCACGGCGAGGAACATCGCTACACATTTGCCGATATCCGACGGCTCACGGACCAGGCCGCCTCCTACTATACCACGCTGGGTATCGGCAGGGGCGACATGGTGATGCTCATCCTGAAGCGCCGCATCGAGTGGTGGATCAGCATTCTGGCCCTCCACAAACTGGGTGCCGTTGCCATTCCTGCCACACACATGCTTACCCGTCACGACATTGTCTATCGCAACAATGCCGCCTCGGTGAAAGCCATCATCTGCGTCGAAGACCCCTACGTCATCGGCGAGATAGAGAAGGCGTTGCCCGAAAGTCCCACCGTCGAGACAATCATCATTGTGGGCGATGAAAAATGCGACGCGTCGCAGGAGTCGACGCGACATGTCGCGGAAGCCGATGCGACACGTCGCGGAAGTCGGTGCGACGTGGGACCCATTTTCCATCGTTTCCATGCCGAGGTCTCTTCGGCGCCGCCCTTCGTACGCCCCGCCTTCGTGAACACCAACGAGGACACCATGATAATGTACTTCACCTCGGGTACCACAGGCGAGCCGAAGATGGTGGCCCACGATTTCCTCTACGCCATGGGCCACCTGACTACCGGCGTCTTCTGGCACAACCTCTCGGAGGACAGCATCCACCTCACCGTAGCCGATACGGGCTGGGGCAAGGCTGTGTGGGGAAAGCTCTATGGCCAGTGGTTTGCCGGTGCCTGCGTCTTCGTCTTCGACCACGAGAAGTTCACGGCCGAGAGCATCCTGCGCCAGATGGAGCGCTACCGCATCACCTCCTTCTGCGCACCGCCCACCGTCTATCGTTTCCTCATCCGCGAGGACTTCTCCCGCTTCGACCTCTCCGCCCTGCGCTACTGCACCACGGCGGGCGAAGCCCTGAACCCCGCTGTCTATCAGCGTTTCTTCGAGCTGACGGGCATCCGCCTCATGGAGGGATTCGGACAGACCGAGACCACCATGACCCTCGGCACCATGCCTTGGATGAATCCCAAGCCCGGCAGCATGGGCAAGCCCAACGCTCAGTACGATGTGGACCTCATCCGTCCCGACGGCACTCCTTGCGAGGACGGCGAGAAGGGGGAGATTGTCGTGCGCGTTCGCGACGGACACCGTCCTCTGGGCCTCTTCCGCGAGTACTATCGCGATGCGGCACTGACCCGTTCCACTTGGTACGGCGGCTCCTACCACACGGGCGACATGGCATGGCGCGATCAGGACGGCTACTATTGGTTCGAGGGCCGTGCCGATGATGTCATCAAGAGTTCCGGCTACCGCATCGGCCCCTTCGAGGTCGAGAGTGCCCTGATGACGCATCCCGCCGTGGTCGAGTGTGCCATCACCGGTGTGCCAGACGAGACACGCGGAATGGTTGTCAAGGCCACCGTCGTCCTGGGCAAGGAGTGGAAGGCAAAAGCCTCGCCCGAACTGATCAAGGAGTTGCAGGAGCACGTAAAGCACACCACCGCCCCCTACAAGTATCCTCGCATCATCGAGTTCGTCGACGAACTGCCCAAGACCATCAGCGGCAAGATCCGACGCGTCGAGATTCGCCAAAAAGATACCACACAATCCTAAGAAATCCAAGGCGTTCCCAAGCCTTCCTATAAAAGTATAAGATGAATATCTCCATCATTGGCGCCGGCAACATGGGCGGCGCATTGGCACTCGGTCTGTCACAAGGTTCGATTGTGGCACCCGAGGACATCACCATCAGCAACCCGAGCACCCCGAAGCTGGAGGCCATCAAGGCTTCCGCACCAGCTATCCGCACCACTACCGACAACCGCCAGTGCATCGCCCATGCCGATGTCGTCATCTTGGCCGTAAAGCCTTGGAAACTTGCCGAGGTCGCCGACGAACTACGCACAGCGCTCGCCGACCATCAGGCCATCTGCTCGATGGTGGGCGGCGTGGGCCTCGACCGTCTCGGCGAACTCTTCCCCGGCCGTCCCCTCTACTACTTGATTCCCAACACCGCCATTGCCACGCACCAGAGCATGACCTTCATGGCCTCTCGCGGCACGAAGCCCGAGATGGACCAGGCCATGCTCCTCATCTTCCGCGAACTGGGCGATGCCATGCTGGTCGAGGAACGCCTGATGAACGCCGGCATGGTACTTGCCTCCTGCGGCATCGCCTACGCCCTGCGCTACGTCAGGGCAGCCACCGAGGGCGGCGTACAGCTGGGCTTCCGTGCCGCCGAGGCGCAGCACATCGTGGCCCAGACCCTTCGCGGTGCCGCCAGTCTGCTCGATGCCGGAGGCCATGCCGAGGCCGAGATTGACAAGGTGACCACACCCGGCGGCCTCACCATCCGCGGCCTGAACGCCATGGAGCAGGCCGGCTTCACTAACGCTGTCATCAGCGGCCTCTTGGCCAACAAACTATAGGAACTATCAACTATCGCCACTAAACTATAGCCACTATAGGAACTATAGTCACTATAATCCCTATAAAAAAAAAGAAATGCGAATCGCCATTAAGGTGGGCAGCAATGTCCTGACGCGAGCCGACGGCACACTCGACATCACCCGCATGTCTGCCCTCGTCGATCAGCTGGCCGACATCCGCCGGGCCGGCATCGAGGTCATCCTTGTCTCCTCGGGAGCTGTGGCCAGCGGACGCAGCGAGATGCACCTGCCGCACTCCGAGACCGAGCAGATGGACAGCGTCGAGCAGCGCCAGCTCTTCTCGGCCGTGGGGCAGGCCAAGCTCATGGGCCGCTATGTCGAGCTGTTCCGCGACCACGGCATCCACGTCGGGCAGGTGCTCACGACGAAGGAGAACTTCTCCACACCCCGCCAGAACGACAACCAGCGGCAGTGCATGCAGGCCATGCTGGCCCACGGTGTGTTGCCCATCGTCAACGAGAACGACACGGTGTGCGTCACCGAGCTGATGTTCACCGACAACGACGAGCTCTCCGGCCTCATCGCCCGCCTGATGCAGTGCCAGGCGCTCATCATCCTCTCCAACATCGACGGCCTCTACGACGGCAGTCCTTCCGCCCCCTCCTCGCAGCTGATTCGCGAGGTGTCCGTGGGGCAGGACGTATCCCGCTTCATCGCCGAGGAACGCTCATCGGCAGGCCGTGGCGGCATGCAGAGCAAGTGCCACATCGCCCTCGAGGTGGCTGCGGCAGGCATCCATGTCTATATCGCCAACGGCAAGCGCGAGCATATCCTCACCGACCTGCTCCGTCAGCCGTCAGCCATACCCTTCACACACTTCCAGCCATGACCTCTCTCTCGCAATCCTTCTCAGCCGTCCGCGCTGCCAGCCGGCGTCTTCTCGAACTGGCGCCCGAGGCCGTCGATGCCATCCTGCGCGATGTGGCCGATGCCACCGAGCAGGCCATGCCGACCCTCCTCGCCGCCAACCAGTCCGACCTTCGCCGCATGTCCGATACCGACCCACGCTACGACCGCCTGCGCCTCACCGAGCAGCGCCTTGCCGACATCGCCCACGACCTCCGCGCCGTAGCCGCACTCCCCTCCCCCCTCGGGCGCATACTTTGCCAGACCACCCGTCCCAACGGCCTGCGTCTCCAGCGCATCACCGTGCCCTTCGGCGTCATCGGCATCATCTTCGAGGCGCGCCCCAACGTCTGCTTCGACTGCTTCTCCCTCTGCCTCAAGGCCGGCAGTGCCTGCATACTGAAGGGGGGCAGCGATGCCAGCGACACCTGCCAGGCCATCGTCCGCCTCATCCACGAAGTGCTGCGCCGCCACGGCCTCCCCGCCGAGACGGTGCTGCTGCTCACCACCCACGAAGCCACCGACCAGCTGCTTGCCGCCCACGGCGATGTCGATCTCATCATCCCTCGCGGCAGCCAGCGATTAATAGAATATGTACGCACGCATGCGCGAGTGCCTGTCATCGAGACCGGTGCCGGTGTCGTCCACTGCTATGTCGATCGTGCCGCCGACCTGGCCATGGCTACAGCCATCGTCGAGAACGCCAAGACGCGGCGCGTCAGTGTCTGCAACGCCCTCGACTGCCTCATCGTCCACTCTGCCCGTCTCGCCGATCTTCCCGCCCTCTGCCAGCCGCTCTTCGCAAAGGGTGTCGTCATCGAGGCCGACAAGCGCGCCTTTGCCGCATTGGCCGACGCCTCACCTGCCGCTCTGCTCCAGCCTGCCAACGAGGAGGGAGCCGCCGGGAGACCCTCCTTCGGCACCGAGTTCCTCGCCCTTCGCATGGCCATAAAGACCGTCGACACACTCGACGAGGCACTCCGCCACATCGCCCGCTACGGCTCGGGGCACAGCGAGACCATCGTCACCGAGGACGAAGCCGCCGCCCGCCGTTTCCAGCAGGAAGTCGATGCCGCCTGTGTCTATTGGAACGCCCCCACCAGCTTCACCGACGGCGCCCAGTTCGGCCTCGGTGCCGAGATAGGCATCTCCACCCAGAAGCTCCACGCCCGCGGCCCCATGGCCCTCGACGAGATCGTTACCTACAAATGGCTCATCCGCGGCAACGGGCAGACGCGGCCCTAAATCCTTCATAATTCATAATTCATAATTCCGCACATCCACTCTATGAAGCAACTCATCCACATCTTGTGCCTCTTGTGCCTCGCATTTCCTGTCTCCGCTGTGCCGACGGCAGAGACCGACACGCTTCTGCGTGTGCTGCGCGAGGAACTGGCTGCCGACTTCTCTGAGCTGCAACAGCAGGACGTGAAGCCCTACTTCATGAGTTTCCGCGTGCAGGAGACGTGGAAGGCCAACATCATTGCGTCTTTCGGCTACCTC
>JAILBW010000052.1 GCA_024680695.1 Bacteroidaceae bacterium | reverse complement strand
CCTGATAAAGTATGAAATTGTTAAGCGGGGCTGAATATGCCGCAAAGAAATACATCGAACTGCCGGTGAGGTACGAATCGACCATCATGGAGTTTCTCATGAAGGAAATGACTGGGGTCAGTCGCAACCGTGTGAAGGACCTCCTGCATGGACATGCGGTAACTGTCGACCGCAAGCTGACGACACATTACGATGCACCTGTGCGACCCGGAGAAATAGTTCGAGTAAGCCGCCACAAACGCAGTACTGAGTTGCAGAGCCGCCATGTAAAAATTGTCTATGAAGACAAAGACATCATCGTCATAGAAAAAAGCGAAGGTATCCTCAGCATGGCTTCAGCGCCCGGCCAGTTCTGTGTGAAGACTGTGCTCGACGAATACTTCAACCGTCGGCATTTTGGCTGCAAGGCCCATGTAGTGCATCGTCTCGACCGCGAAACCAGCGGACTGATGATATACGCCAAGACGATGGAGGCCGAACAGGTTCTGGAGCACAATTGGCATGATTTGGTGTTCGACCGCCGTTACGTTGCAGTACTGTGCGGCGAGATGGAACGCGAAGGCGGCACCGTGCATTCCTGGCTCAAGGACAACAAGGCGTTCGTCACCTACAGCAGCCCTCACGACAACGGTGGCAAGGAAGCCATCACTCACTATCACACCCTGCAGCGCACACCCGATTTCAGCCTGGTGGAGATGAAACTTGAGACGGGCCGCAAGAATCAGATTCGCGTTCACATGAAGGACTTGGGCCATCCCGTAGCTGGCGACAGCAAGTATGGGAACGGACGCAACCCATTGGGACGCTTGGCCTTACATGCCTATCGTCTCTACTTCTATCACCCAATCACTGGCCAGCGCATGGAGTTTGAGACTCCCTTTCCCCCGGCATTCATTCGACTTTTCCCACAGAAAGAAGAAGTTACGGACAATACTCTATGAAGTCGATGACGGTCTCCCCTACTTTGCTACGCCTCACCATTTGCCTGTGGCTTTGCATGTTGCCGAACTTGCTTTCGGCACAGCGACGGGTGGACGGATATGTTGTGGATGACAAGACGGGTGAACGGCTCTCCTACGTGAAGTTCTATGTGAGAGCTGGCCATGGAACACTCTCCAACTTCGATGGCGATTATATGCTTGAAGTAATGCCCGAAGATTCGGTGATAATCACCCATATTGGCTACAAGCAACTTCGACTGAAGGCCGCCGATTTGCCCCGAACAGTTCGGTTGCAGCCGATGAACATTATGCTGAATGAGATTGTCGTTCATCCAGTTGATGCAGATGCAGTCTTGAAAAAGGTTATTCGCCGTCTGAAGCGAGATCACGAAAAACATGCGAGCGAGATGAGTGCCTATTTCATGCGCATTACCTGCTGGGACAAGTTTGGCAAGGAGCTTATCGAGGCATTCACGGATGCCTTCAGCGCAGTGAATATCAATCGACTCAGCATCAATTCGGGCATCAAGAACATGGACGAAGCAAAAGACGAGCGGCACATGGAGATAAAGTCGACCAATGTTCACCAGATACTAGAGGGCGGCCCGATGACCTTCGAGTCCCGCTCGTGGGCGTTAAGGAAAGTGCCATTGAACGACTACAAGTCTGTCAAAGAACTCTACGACATCTCGGCCTACCGAATGACAGGCGATGATGCACAGCCGCTCTACCGTATCGAAATGAAATTCAAAGGAGAATGGCCGGAGGTGAAAGCATCGAAAAAGGCTTCGTCGGCCTCACAGTCCGGTGGGTTCTTCTCGGCGCTCTATGGCGATATCTCGCAGAGTCGTTCCAAGAATCATCCCCCGCTGCTCGAAGGCACGCTTTATGTGCGGCAAGAGGACTATGCCCTGATGCGCTTCGATGGCAAAGTGATGAATCAGCTCATGAAAGTTGAAGGACAGATCGACACGCTGAACCTAAACCTTCACATCCAATACGAGCACAATCGCGGATTCACCGAAGTTTCCCACATCGCAGCAGAGGGAAATCATCCGAAGTTACAATTCCATGCCTTGCTCTTCAACCTGCATACCGAAGTCGAGTCGAAGTTGGGCAAAATCGTGGGTGGCAACCTGCTGAATGCGGTTCAGGAGGCAGGTTACGACAGCGAACTCTGGAAGCAATACGACATCATTCGCCGCACGGAAGAGGAAGAAAAGATTGCCTTCGGACGAAAAGACGAAGGCGATACTCCCCCACTTCCCGACGCTATACGGAACGACTAACATAATTCTATAAACCATTAAACATTAAAGTACTATGATTTTCTTACAAGCAGAAACATTAGAGGCGGCCAGCGAAGTCGTAAAGGCCGTGGAGAAGGGTGAAGTCAGCCAACTGGTTTCACAACTTATCGACCTGTCCGTTCAGGCAGGCAAAAGTATTCTGGTGGCCGTACTGGTTTTCGTTGTCGGCCGGTTCCTCATTAAGCTGATTAACAAGCTGGTGTCGCAAATGCTCGATCGTCGCAAGGTTGACCCCACCATCGCCTCCTTCACCAAGAGCTTCGTGAACGTCCTGCTGATGGTGCTCCTCATCATCACCGTAGTGAGTGCACTTGGCGTGAACACCACTTCCTTCGCAGCCCTGCTCGCTTCGGCTGGCGTGGCAGTCGGCATGGCGTTAAGCGGTAATCTTCAGAACCTTGCAGGTGGTCTTCTACTGCTTTTCTTTAAGCCTTACAAGGTTGGTGACTACATCTCGGCTCAAGGCGTAGAAGGCACAGTGAAGGCCATACAAATCTTCCACACCATCCTGACCACAGTGGACAACAAGGAAATCTTCGTGCCCAACGGCGCTCTGAGCAGCGGTACGGTGGTGAACTTCAGCCGCAACGAGCTGCGTCGTGTGGATCAAGTGGTTACTGTGGAATACGGCACGGATGTCGAGGCTGTGCGCAATGCCATCAACGACCTTGTGAAGGCTGACAGCCGCATCCTCACCGACCCAGCTCCCTTTGTTGAGGTTGTTGCTTTGGCCGACAGTAGCGTGAACTTCACCGTGCGTCTTTGGGTGAAGGCCGCCGACTATTGGGCCGTATTCTTTGCCATGAACCGCAAGGTGTACGAAGAGTTCAATCGTCGCGGCATCCAGTTCCCCTTCCCGCAGATTCAGGTACACCAGAGCTAAACGAACTACGACAGCATTCGATATCCGCGATAACGGTAAAGAATGCGTCTGGCGCAGGAAACATTCTCAGCGAATGGCTCCTGCGCCAGTTTCTTATGTGTGTGACAATGATTTACACTTATGCTTGATTGAACTTTCCCGAGCGGAAGCAGGCTCGACGTTAGTCAAATGCAAAATGCAAAATGCAAAATCTGTCGTCCCAGACTGCTGGTAGCGGGGTCGTTCTTGGACAGGCCAAGCGCCGCAAGCGTCGAGCGGTCCCTGCCTGTGGTCTGTCACCCCCTTCGTGGGCTTAATTTGCTTACTCGCAGCTGTGACCTTCGGTCGAGCCTGTTTTCGCAGCCGCGCATTTAGTATTGTTTCCTGGGTCAATGGGCACAGCAAGCAGGATGAATACAACAAAAAAGGGGGGATATCCGCAGATATCTCCCCCTGAGTCCGAAAAGTGTCCTGCAGCCTCCCCCTCTGATCAGGGCAGGACCGCGTGGACCTGAATTATTTCACGCTCACCTTCTTTCCCTGAATGACATAGATACCGGGCTTGAGGCCGTCGATGTGGAGGGAACGGGAGGCAGTGGTGGTGGCAACGCGCTGACCCTTCGTATTGAAGACTGGCAGGGAGCCTGCGGCAACATCGGCCTCGACGGAGCGGACGGCTGTCTCGACAGCGTGTGGAACCATGGGCAGAAGGATGGTGTCGGGACGCACCTCGTCGGGAAGCAGCGAGGTGAAATAGTTGGTCATCGGCTTTATGGTCGTGGATGTGGCCGAATAGACGTAGGCCGTACCTGCCTCGTTGAGGTGGTAGACGCTCTTGAGCGACTCCTGTAGGGTGGTGGCATAGTATTTGAAGGCATCCGAGGAGACGATGTATTGTTCGGATCCTGTCTTGCCAAATGAGACATTCGAGGCCGAGAAGACTACCGTCTTGCCGGCTAAAGTGGAGTCGGCTGCAATCAGATAGGGGGTGTTGGCAAGCAGTTCGGCAGCGGGCAGGAAGACGGGTGTGCCAAAATCGTCAAGCTCGGCAAAGTCGTAGATCCAGAAGTGGTTTGCCTCGTCGTTCAGCTGGTAGGCCACGCTATCGATCATGATGGACTCGGGCACGAAGGGCATAAAGAGGCTCTCCCAACCGGAACCGTTGACGGTCTCGGGGAAGGTGTAGCAGAGGCTGGCTTTGCGTGCGGTGAAGTTCACGGGGTTGTAGTAGGGTGACACGTTGTCGAGGAGGATTTCCTCGGCCTCGCTGCCGCGGATGATGTTGACATGGTCGAGCGTAGTATTAATCGGCGGCACCTCCATGCCGGAAACAAAGGCGTAGAAGGTGTTGGCCTGCTTGTTCGTGGAGAGGCGCGTCAGCTTGGTGGGACCGAGGTCGAAATAGAGGCCAACACCTTCTACGCCTTTGTTTCCGGCATGGAGGTGCCGACGCTTAATACTACGCTCGACCATGTCAACATCATCAGCGGCAGCGAGGCCGAGGTCGAAATAGAGGCCGGCTGCCGTAGTGGGTGTGGTCAGCAGGGACTTCGCCGACATGCTGGCAAGTGCCCCGGTGTTTTTCCAATAGACGAGGCCGGGAGAGAGTTTGTACTGGTGGGAACTGTTCCAAAGGGCACCGTTGTCGAGCGTTCCGTCCTGCTCGACATAGTAGGCTACGATGTAGTAGTGGCGGTCGTACTTGAGGTTGGTGAAGGTGAACTGCGCACTCGTCGAGCGTGAAGGAGCGATGGACAGCGTGGGGGTGGTGGACTGGGACGACCAGTAGGTGGAGGAGTTGTTCTCGCCCTGCTCCCAAATCTGTATCTTCACCCTGCCGTTGAAGGGAATGGTGCTCGAGTTCTTGATAGACATCGTGCCCTGAAGACGATTGCCGTACACCGTGGTGCCGCTGGCGTTGTTGATGACGATGTTTGCCACGCTGAGCTTCACGTTTCCGGCAGTGGCTTTCACCTCGACGGTCGTATGGCCATAGTCGGTGGTGCCCTCGTTGTTGCAGATCCAGAGGTCGTAGGTGCCAGTCTCGGCCGGCTTGAAGTTGAAGGTCACGGTGCCGGTGCCGTTCTTCGGTACGGTGACGGCCGAGCGGCTCGTCTGATACTCCTTTGTGCCATCCTTTCCGGCAAAGAGCGACATCTCGCCAAAGAACTCGTCGGCAAGGTTGGTGAAGTTTACGTTCACCGTCACCTCCTTGCCGGGAACGCAGATGGTGGGCAGGATGATGGTGTCGCACTGGAGCTGACGGACGGGCTTGACGTACTGGAGCGTGAGGACGTTCAGGGTGTCAACAGTGGCCAGGATGTACTCGCGCTTGAGGTCGAGCTGCGGTCGCCAGGTGCGGTTGCTGGTCACACGGCTGGCTGGCGAGAGGCGGTAGGTGCCGGGCTTGAGGCGACGGTTGATATTGAAAGTAAGGCTCTTGTAGGTGTTGGGGGTGAGGCCGGTTACGTTCTGGGTGAGGCCCACGACTTCGTAGGTCTGACGCTCCTCGTTGTACTTGACGATGCCAGTGATGAAATCGTAGTTGCCGCCTGTCCAATTGATGAAGGTGCCGGTGATGTTCGGACCCGAGACCTTGATGTCGTTAATTGTGAGCGCTGTGGTGGGTTCTTCCTTGATGTGGTCGGGATAGCGTACTCCCATGATGCAACCCTGCCCCATCGTGTAGCCGTCGGCAGTGCTGCTGGCACCGATGGCGGTCGTATTGCCGGGGTTCAGCGAAGTGACGACATACCAGCCGTCGCTGCTGCCACCCCAGCCCCAATTGACATGGAAGCGCCCCTCGCCGTCGTAGCCGTCGAGCACGAAGGCATGGCCGCCGCCCGTAGAATGGCCGTTGTAGCACAGTGGATGGCCGGAGGCTATCTCCTCGTAGAGCATGTCGGTCCAGTCGTCGATGTCGTAGTCGCTGCGGTTTACCCAGTGTGCCTGATCGTCGAAACCGAAATACTTGACGATGGAAGTGGCGCACTTGCTGGTGACTGCGCCCGACGAACCGCCGTAGCCCATGCCCACCGACTGGCCGCAGTAGAGCATCAGGTCGCCCACGGCCTTACGCTGCTCCTCGGTTTCGCCGCCGGTGTAGCGGTCGCACATATTCTCCCAGTCGATTTTGGCTCCACGGGCGATGGACCGCGCTGTGACGGTCTTCTTCGTACCGTTGCTCAGCGTGTAGGTATTCGTGATGCTGGGGATGGCGGCGACGGTCTTCTCGGGGAACTTGTAGTAGTTGATGACCTGGGCAAAGGCTGTAGCCACACATCCCGAAGCGGGTTGAGCCGTCGTACCGTCTTCCTTATAATAAATCGGGCAGCTGACATTGTAGGGGTCGCCCTGATTCCAGCGACTCTTGACGAGTGGCGGCACATTGTGGCGGGTCTTCGTCACTCGGCGTGCTTTCAGGCGGCCCACCGTCTCGACGATGGGGCTGTTGTAGTCGAGCGACTGTATCTCAGCCGCATACTGCTGGAGCCAAGCGCGCATATTGTCGGGAATGGTGGCTTCGTCGAACGTACCCTCTTCCACATAGCCGAGGATGCGCTCTGTGCGGTCGTCGCCCGAGACAATTACATAGCCCCGGTCGTTGCCTGCATTGAAGACGTAGTAGTATGCCTCGTCGGTTGCTGCCGCCCGCGACTTTCGTGGAGCTCGGAAGGTGGGAGCGTCGGCTTGCATGGTCACACCGCGACTGGCAAGGAAAGACTTGGCTGTGGCCTGTGCGTCGCTGCGTCCGATCGGTTCGGCGAAGGAAGTGCCTGCAAAGAAAATTGTCAGCAGGGGGAAAAACAATCTTTTCATAAGTGGAATTAAAAGGGAGTTAAAAGGGGAAGTTAAGGAAGGGCATCTACATCACCCCTCTCTCACGGAGAGCCACCTGCCAGCGCCAAGCGGTGGCAAGCACTTCCTCGAGCGGAGTGTCGGCACGCCATCCGAGTTTCTGGTTGGCCTTATCGACATTGCCCCAGACCTTCTCGATGTCGCCGGCACGACGGCCCACAATCTTGTAGTTGAGGCGGACACCGGTGGCCTTCTCGAACGCATTGATGAGCTCGAGCACACTCGTCCCGCGCCCGGTACCTATATTATATATCTCGACAGGCTCCTCGATCTGGTCCTCCATGATGCGGGTCATGGCCGAAACGTGCGCCTTCGCCAAATCGACGACGTAGATGTAGTCGCGGATGCAGGAGCCGTCGGGTGTGTCGTAGTCATCGCCAAAGACGCTGAGACATTCGCGGATGCCGATGGCCGTCTGGGTAAGATAAGGTATCAGGTTCTGCGGCACACCATTGGGCATCTCGCCGATGATGGCTGTGGGATGCGAACCGATGGGGTTGAAGTAGCGCAGGATGATGCTCTTGATGGGCGAACCGCTCTTGACGGTGTCCTGAATGATTTCCTCGTTGATTTGCTTCGTGTTGCCGTAGGGGCTCTCGGCCTTCTTTATCGGCGACTCCTCGGTGACAGGGAGCACATCGGGTTGTCCATACACTGTGCAGCTGCTGGAGAAGATGATGCCCTTGACTTCGTACTTCGGCATGAGTTCCAACAGATTGACCAGCGAAATGATGTTGTTGCGATAGTACAGCAGAGGTTTCTCGACGCTCTCCCCCACTGCCTTGCTGGCAGCGAAGTGGATGATGCCTCGGATGCGGGGGTACTTGCGGAAGAGTGCTTCCGTCGCATCGAAGTCGCGTAAATCGACCTTTTCGAAAGCGGGACGAATGCCGGTGATTTTCTCTATGCCGTCGATGACATCGGCGCTGCTGTTGCTCAGATTGTCGGCAATTACCACCTCATAGCCAGCGTTCTGCAGTTCGACGGTGGTGTGACTTCCGATGAACCCTGTGCCACCGGTGACCAATATTGTTTCTTTCATAGTTGTATTTTGCGTTAATGTAAGTGTGAGAATGAGTTAAAGCGAGAATACCTTCATCAGACCGTTGTCGACACCGCTGAATCCCATGAAGGCCATAGCCAGAAGGCCGGCCGTGATGAGAGCGATGCTCATTCCCTGCATGGCCTTGGGGACAGGCATCATCGAGAGATGTTCGCGCAAGCCGGCAAAGATGGTGAGTGCAAGGCCGAAGCCGAGGGCTGTGCAGAGAGCATACCAGACGCCCGTTATCAGGTTCGGGGTGAGGCCGGCAGAGGAATAAGTGCCGTTGGCCACCAAGATGGCCACGCCGAGGATGCAGCAGTTCGTCGTAATCAGCGGCAGGAAGACACCCAGTGCCTGATAGAGCGCGGGAGATACCTTCTTAAGTACAATCTCAACCATCTGCACCAAGGCTGCGATGACGAGGATGAAGGCTATCGTCTGGAGATACACCAGATTAAAGGGCACAAGGACATACTCCTGAAGGAGATATGTGACGACAGTTGCAATGGTGAGGACAAAGGCGACGGCCGCACTCATACCGAGCGCTGTATCGACTTTCTTGCTCACGCCCAGGAAGGGGCAGATGCCAAGGAACTGGGACAGGACGATGTTGTTGACGAAGATCGCCGTGATGAATATCAGAATGTATGCCATAGTTTATGCCTTTTTAAATGTGTTGAAGAAAGCCATCAGGAAGCCCAGTGCAATGAATGCGCCGGGAGCGAGCACAAAGATGAGTGCACCATAGTTCTCGGGGAAGATGCCGAACGAGAAGATGCGGCCAGTGCCAAAGAGTTCGCGCACTGCACCGAGTAGCGTGAGCGAGAGTGTGAAGCCGATGCCCATGCCCAGTCCGTCAAGGATGCTGCGCCAAGGGTTGTTCTTTGCGGCAAATGCTTCGGCTCGGCCCAGGATGATGCAGTTCACGACGATCAGCGGGATGAAGAGACCCAGCGAGGCATAGACCTCAGGCACATAGGCCTGGAGGCACATCTGCAGGATGGTCACCAACGAGGCAATCACAACGATGAACGACGGGATGCGCACCTTGTCGGGAATTACGTCCTTGATGAGCGAGATAATCAAGTTGCTGAAGACAAGCACAGCCAGAGTGGCAAGTCCCATCGACATGCCGTTCAGGGCACTGCTGGTGGTGCCCAGCGTGGGGCACATTCCCAGGAGGAGAACAAACGTCGGGTTCTCCTTGATAATTCCGTTCAGGAATACTTTCATGTTATTCATTGCTTTCCTCCTTTCCGTTCGAATCGTGATGTGGTTTGCTTGCACCGCTCTGTACGTCGGCTCCTTGCGAAGCCATTGCGGCATAGGCACTGTTCACAGCGCGCAGGAAGGCACGGCTGGTGATGGTGCTGGCCGTGATGGCATCTACGTCGCCGCCGTCCTTCTTGACGGTCATATTGTTCTGCGAGGGGTTCATACCGATGATGCAGCCCTTGCCGTCCTGCTGGAACCACGAGTCAGCCTTGGCGCCGAGGCCTGGTGTCTCGCTGGTCTCCAGTATGCGATAGCCGAGGATGCTTCCTTTGGCATCGAAGCCTACGAGGATGGTGAGTGTACCGCCGAAGGCATTGGCATCGGCAGCCTGCACGGCGACACCCTTGTCGGTGCGATAGACGACGCTGGTCTCCACCGTATCGGTGGACAGAATATCAACCTTGTCCGTATTCATCACTGCGTTGATGCCTTCGGCCAGCTGGCGGGCCTTGTTCTCCGCGATGGGGCCGGACGTCAATTCATTTGCATAGCCCAGTGCTGCACCGGCAACTACTGCGATGGCCGTGAGCACGATGAGCATGTTATACCATGTAGAATCTAACTTTTTCATGACTGTTTCTTCACCTCCCCGAAGCGTTTTGGTTTACAATACGTATTAATAAGCGGCGTGAACGCATTCATAATGAGAATGGCAAAGCTCATACCCTCGGGATAGGCACCGAAGTAGCGGATGACGAGGGTAAGTACGCCGATGCATACACCATAGAGAATCTGCCCCTTGTGTGACATGGGGCTTGTCACATAGTCGGTAGCCATGAAGCAGGCGCCGAGCATCAGACCGCCGCTGGCCAGCACATACTGCGGAGCGGCATAGACGGGGTCGGCCAGATGGAGCAGAGTCGAGACGACGAAGACGGTGCCGAGAATGCTCACGGGGATGTGCCAGGTGATAATCTTGCGCCAGAGCATGTAGAGGCATCCGACGAGCAGGCAGAGGGCGCTGACTTCGCCGAGCGAACCACCTGTCTGGCCAATGAGCATGTCAAGGCTGTCGGGCAGTTGGCGGAGCAGCGATGCGTCCTTCTCGACGATGGCTTGCTGCATGATGCTCAGTGGGGTGGCTCCCGTCGTGGCATCGGTGTAGGCCGTCAGTTGGCCGACAACGGGCCAAGTGGTCATCTGCTGCGGGAAGCTGATGAGGAGGAATACGCGGCCGACGAGGGCGGGGTTGAAGGGATTGGCTCCGAGGCCGCCGAACGACATCTTGCCGACGCCAATCGCGAACAGCGCACCGAGCAGGATAATCCAAATCGGCAGGTTGCTGGGGAGGTTGAAGCCCAGAAGAAGGCCCGTCAACACGGCGCTGCCATCGAGGATGGTGGTGCGCTCGCGCTTCAGGAGGTACTTTGTGATGGCCCACTCGAAGAAGACACAGGCAACGACCGAAGTGGCCTCGACTATTACGGCACCGAGACCGAAGAACCAGAAGGAGGCCAACAGCGCCGGCAGGAGTGCGATGCAGACGCCATACATGTTCCGCTCCACAGAGTCGCCTCCATGGACATGCGGAGAAAGGGATACGATTAACTTATTTGACATAATTAACTGGGAGTTAAAAGCTATGAAAGCGGCAGCAAATTATTCACTTTTCACTATTCACTTTTCACTTGATTTTTTACTTTTCACTTCTTTGCTGCGCGGCTGCGGATGATGCCCATCACCGTGGCTTTGCCGACGCGGACGTTGTCGAGCAGGCGACGGTGGCTGGGACAGGTGAACTGGCACGAACCGCACTCGATGCAGCTGACGATGTCATTCTGCTCGGCGGCCTCCCAGTTGTTCATCTCGCTCAGTTTCGAGAGGAGGTAGGGTTCCAAGCCCATCGGGCAGGCGCTGACACACTTGGCACAGCGCAGGCAGGGCTTCTCCTCGCTGCTCCGCGATTCCAACTGGCGCATTACGAGGAGTCCGCTCGAGCCCTTCGTCATGGGCACTTCGAGGCTCAGCAACGCCTTGCCCATCATTGGTCCGCCGCCGATTACCTTGCCGGTGTCTTCGGGCAGTCCGCCGCACTCGTCGATGAGCTGGCTGAAGGGAGTGCCAAGGCGCGCCAGCAGGTTGCTCGGCTGCTGCAGGCTCTTGCCGGTGACGGTGATGACGCGCTCGACAAGGGGTTTGTTCTTCATCACTGCCTCGTAGATGGCGAATGCCGTACCAACGTTCTGCACCACTGCCCCCACGTTGATGGGGATTGCAGGCGGCGCAGGCACCTGCCGACCGATGACGGCATCGATGAGCTGCTTCTCGCCACCCTGCGGATACTTCACCTTCAGGGGCACAATCACAATGCCGGGGTAAGCGGCGGCCTTCTCCTTCATCAGGGCGATGGCGTCGGGCTTGTTGTTCTCGATGCCGACGAAGCCATGCTTTACATCAACAGCCTTCATGATGAGCTGGACGCCCACCAGTATCTCGTCGGGATGCTCGAGCATCAGGCGATGGTCGGCTGTCAGATACGGCTCACACTCGACGGCGTTGATGATGACGCACTGGGCTTTCTGTCCCGGCGGCGGTGTCAGCTTGACGTGGCAGGGGAATGTAGCACCGCCAAGTCCGACGATGCCTGCCTGCTTGATTTTCTCCACGATGGTCTTCGCGTCCAGTTCGGGACGGTCGGACAGTTTGACGAGCGTCGGGGTGCGGTCGATAGTGTCTTCCCACACATCGCCTTCCACATCGACATAGACTGCCGTGCGGCGCGTTCCGCTGGCGTCCAGTGCCACATCTACCTTCGCTACTTTTCCGCTCACGCTGGAGTAGATGGGCGCACTGACGAAGCCGCCAGCCTCGCCGAGCAGCGTGCCCACCTTCACTTCATCGCCCTTCTTGACCACGGGCTTGGCGGGTGCACCGATATGCTGGAACATGCTGAAGACAGCCTGCTTCGGCAG
This sequence comes from Bacteroidaceae bacterium, assembly GCA_024680695.1. Classification (GTDB taxonomy): domain Bacteria; phylum Bacteroidota; class Bacteroidia; order Bacteroidales; family Bacteroidaceae; genus Physcousia. The sequence continues at coordinate 2,837 of JAILBW010000052.1, read as the reverse complement.
ACCGGCCACGCGGATTGGTGAACCGGCCGAGAGTTTGTTCTCTGCTGGATGAACTCCTCCGATATTGAATGTTCTCATTCTTAATTATTTGTAATTTATGTTTCGCCTCTGCTCAATTTCTTTGGATTTTCATTGTCGTGAGTCTCTGAGCTTTTCTCATCTTATGGACCTGAAAGCGTAACGTCCCGATGACCTGACATCTAACGAAACTGAGCACAGCGAATAGTTGAGTTACTTTATGCTTCTCTATTTGCAACACATCCCGACGCGCCTACTTTCCACCTTCGGCTTCGGGTGCAGGCTGTGGAGCGACTGGTGCAGGCTGTGGAGCGGCAGGTGCGGCCGTCTCCTCCTTCGGTTTGCGCGGCGGGAAGTTGAAGGCATGGATGGCACCCTTGGGGCAGGCCTCCACGCACTTCAGGCACATACGGCACTTTGCGGCGTCGATGTATGCCAGATTGTTCTCGAGGGTGATGGCCTCGAACTTCTCGCAAGTCTTCACGCACTTGCCACAACCGATGCAGGATGCCTTGCACACCTTGTTTGCCACGGCGCCCTTGTCCTTGTTGTTGCAGAGCACCACCACTCGCCTACTCTTCGGGCCCTTCAGTCGGATTTCGATGATGCCTCGGGGGCAGGCCTTGGCACAGGCACCGCACGCCGTACACTTCTCGTCGTCCACCTCGGGCAGGCCCGTCTCAGGGTTCATGCGAATGGCACCGAACTGGCAGGCAGCAACGCAGTCGCCACATCCCAGACAGCCAAACGGGCAACCCGTCTCGCCCATACCCGTCATCTGCACTACGCGGCAACTACGGGTTCCGTCATACTCGGCCACGCGAGGACGGTTCTCACACGTTCCGTTACACCTCACGACAGCCACTTTCGGTGCCGATGCCTCGACCTTCATGCCAAGGATGTCGGCCACCTGCGCCATCACGGGTTGTCCGCCGACAGGGCACAGCAGGCCTTCGAGCGAGCCTTTCTCGTCCGTGGCCTTTACGCATGCTCCGGCAAAGCCGGCACAACCCGGAAATCCACATCCGCCGCAATTGGCCTGAGGCAGCACGGCCGACACCTGCGCAATGCGCGGATCCTCGTACACCGCAAACTTGTGCGAGGCGAGGAACAGAATCAGTGCGGCCACCAATCCGATGATACCAAGAACGGCTACAGCAATTAAAATTGGGTTCATATCAGTTAGTTAGTGTTAATTATTGTCTGTATTTACATCCATGTCCGAGCGCGCCGACACGTCGAAGCAGAAGCGACTCGACAGACGGCCACGCAAGCCGTAGAGCACTCCGTAGTACAAACCCACGAAGAGCAGCGCCGCGAGTGCAGCAAGTGCATCGTCCGACGTCAGGGCATGCACGCCGAAGAGCACCAGCAACAGCAGGACGAGGGGCAGCACATAGGCCACCACGACAGCCGTTCGGCTCTGGCCGACCGAGCCGACGAGTGTCACCTCTTGGCCGGCACGGAAGGCGGAGGCATGGGGAGTAGCCACGTCAATCAGGCGTTCGCGGCTCTCGCTGCTGCGGCACAATCGCGCGGCCGCGCAACTGCTGCATGCCGACGACTGCACGACGCCTACCACGACGCCTTTCGGCCGCACTTCCCGAACCACTCCTTCGTGTACTATCGTCTTCGACAAGGACATTACATATCTCTCATTAAAAATATAAATGGCGTGCAAAGATACGAATATTTTTTCAATCGGCACCGCAATCCAACCATTTTTTGAACTGCAGCTCATGAAAATGGTGAGATCAGACCTTAAAAAGGACAAATCCGTGATTCGGAATTTAACATATCCCACACATCAGAATGACAAAAACAACAACAAGCAGGGTCGGAACGATGGAAAAGGCGTATTTTAGGGTTTCACCTTGCTAAATTTTCTATTTGCAAAATGCAAAATGCAAAAAAGTGTGCTGCCGCAATGTCTCCTGCTTGCTGTCGCAATGCCTCCTGCTTGCTGTCGCGGAAGCCCCTGCTTGCTGTCGCGGAAGCCCCTGCTTGCTGTCGCAAAGTGGCATGTTTGTAATCGAAAAGTGCATTTTTCACGTGTTTTGGCAGATTGCAAGGACCGTTTGGCAGTTTATTTGGCTCGTTTGGCAGGTTTTTTGGCTCGTTTGGCAGGTAAAAAACGCTCAATTTCATGCGATGAAACATACATTGGATTTGTTAGTGTAAAGTATTTTCAAATAAGAAGCGGGCAAAAGTGTGTAAAATGTCGTAAAATATTATTTCCATATTTCGACAGCAACAAGGCGAAGAAAACATCTGTCGCACCCCTCGGCACTGATTAACGTGAGTCCGTCGAAAATAATTCATAAATATATTCTTTCAGTTTCGTAGCGTTTTGCGTTGAATCAGTCCCGACGGGACGGCAGACCAAAGGCAGGGGAGTCGCATTTCGCGACGCCCTTTCCTCATGGAGGAGTTGGGGCTAAGGTCGTTGACGAGGCATTTTTGCGCTACAATCGCCGATCTCCCCTTTGGGGGTACCACAGACCGCCGAAAGGGAGAAACGCGCTCAGAAGGGCCGTAAAGCGTGTTTTTGGGGCATATTTAAGCCTTAAGGCTTAATTTTCGCCTCGGAGGTACCACAGTCCACCGAAAGAGAGAAACGCGCTCAGAGGGGCCGTAAAGCCTGTTTTAGGGCATGTCTAAGACGAGAGCTTGAAAATGTCCACGAATGAATCATAAATAACGTGAGTTCGATGAAATATAATTGCCTGTATATTTGGTGATTAGCGAAAATTGTTGTACCTTTGTAGTGCTCAATTACAAAATAGTACAAACAATAATCGCTATGTTCACCGAAGACA
>JAILBW010000005.1 GCA_024680695.1 Bacteroidaceae bacterium | reverse complement strand
GGCGGCTCCCATACTGTTCTGCTGGCAGGGGAGCATCTATCTGATTGCGAAGCTGTGCGGCAATGTGATTTCCGACGAACTTCTATGTGAGATGAGCATCGTGGGCGGCACGCTGATTGCTGCCTCGGGCCTCTCCATCCTCGAGGTGAAGGACTGCAAGACGCTCAACCTCCTGCCTGCCCTCTTCGTGCCTGTGGTGTATTTCCTGATAAAGGGGCTGTGGTGTACTTTCTGATAAAGGGCCTGTGGGGATAGGGTCACTCGCCTATCGCCGCACGATATTCCTGCCAGAGGGCCTCGACGCCATTCTCCGGACGGTCGCCCAGGACATGCTTCATGGCTGCATCCCACGACCACGTCTCCAGTTCGGCTGCCGAGCGATTGAACTTGCGCAGGAAGTTCTTGTCCTTGTTGAGCTGTAGCCAGTAGAGGAAATAGCCTGCCACCCGATAGCCCTTGCGCCACGTCTCGGCACGGGGACGGTCGTTCGACTGGAAGTTCTGCTCGAAGCAGCCGCAGGCCACACGCACTGCGTCGGCCATACCCTCGATGAAACACCAGTACTCGCCGCCGTCGCTGTATTGGCCGCAGTTCTTGGGCTCGAGCTGATAGGCGTGGGTCAGTTCGTGATAGAGTACGCCGCGTGTCTCGTAGTCGAGGCGCATCGTGTCCTGTCCTGCAAAACTGCGCTCTATCCACTTCGTGCTGTAGCGGATGCCTACATGGTCGCCGTGTCCGTATTTTTCGCTTACGCCATCATATTCCTCGATGGTGTAGAAGATGCGTCCCAGCTTGGGGATGTTCTTGTCCTTGGGGCTCCAGTAGAGTGTCTGCAGCACACGCAGGGCGTTCTCCTGAATGTAGGGAGTGGGGTCGGGGATGATGGCATGATATATCTTTGAACCCTCCGACTCGGGCGACTTGTCGCGGAATATAACTTCGCCGGGATTGTACTTCTTCCATTTCTTCTCCACCTTGATGGGAGCGTGATACTTGTTGTACTTCAGTTGAGCTGCAGCACCAAGCGTCAGGCTGGCCGCAAGCATGAGGGAAAGGATTCTCTTCGTCATAATCGTGATTCGTATGTAAAAATGATGATTTGCGGTGCAAAGTTACGTTTTTTTTGCAACCCGACGCCCTTTTGCACACTAAAATGTGTCGTTGGGACGTTATTTTTACAGATAAACAACTACTGAAGACCGATGTACACTCGTTTCCTGCTCATTTTCCTGTCGAGCGTCGCCCTCCTGGCGGCAGGCAAAAAGAAAGACAAGACCGACAGGGGGCCAGCCTTCGACCCCAATCACATCGAGGTGAGCATCCGATACATGGAGCCCCTGAGATGGAGTCCGCGCAGCGTGGCCTACGGATATTCGCTCGCCATCGACGGCGACAGCGTCCGCGTATATCTGCCCTACATGGGTGTGGCCCACCAGCCGAACATGGACAGCGACGGCCTCGACTTCGAGAAACCGCTCACCTCTATGCGGCAAATCGCAGGTAAGAAGGGGCGCACGCAACTGATATTCAGCTGTCAGAAGGGTATTGTCGAATACTGGTTCAAACTCACCATCTACCCCAACGGCAAAGCTTTCCTGCGGCTCTCGCCCAGCAATGCCGACGCCATCGACTACGAAGGGGAACTGACGGGAGGTTAGAACCTGAACCGCACAAGTGGTTAGAACTTGAACCGCTCGAGAGGCTAAAACTTGAACCGCACGAGAAGGGGGAAGTGGTCGGAGGGCGCTATGCCGCGATTGTAATCCTCCGTGATGATGTGGCGCGAAAGGGGCGTCATGCGGTTGAAGAATACATAGTCGAACTCGGAACCCCGACAGGCAGAATCCGTAGCCGTGCACCAGTTGGAGGCTGTGTGGCGGATGTCACCTTTCGGAATGCAGGTGGTCTCAGTAAGCAGTGCGGCATCCTTGAAGTGTGAGGCACAGCCGTCGTAGGCCTGCTTGTGGTCGGTGCGCCGCATGTTGAAGTCGCCCACCAGCACCACAGGCCTGTCCCCGGCAATGGAATCGAGGCGCTCGCCAATCAGCTTGCAAGCCTGTATGCCTGAATCGGTGGCGCCATAGTTTGTATGTACGGCGGCGAAGATGAAATCCTTGCCAGTCCGCTTCTCCCTCAGGTGTACCCAGCCAAGCGCCCTTGGCAACGTCTTCTCGCCCCATCCCGGCCCTGGAGTGTCTGGGTGCGGGTTAAGGTAGAAGCGTCCGCTGTCGAGAAGCTCGTAACGCTCGGTCTTGTAGAAGATTACATTGTATTCATAGTAGCGTCCGTTGCGTTCGACTGCCCAGTCGGAATAGCCGGGCAGCAGGTAGCGAAGGTCTTCGAGTTGGGTGCGCCCCGTCGTATAGTCGCGCACACTGCCCGTCACCTCTTCCATTCCGATGACGTCAAAGTCGTAGTCGCGCACAATGTCGGTCACAGCCTTCCGGCGCGCCATCCAGTGGCGGTCGCCTACGTCGCCGTTTTTCGGGTTGGTGTATCGGACGTTGAATGTCCCAAAGCGGTGCACATCTTTCTCCTCGGCCAGCATGGCAGCTGGTAGCAGCAAAAAGATAAATAGTAGGTGTTTCATCGTCGTAAGGCGTTTTGTGCTTGTTTCTGGGTCGTCGGCAGGGAGTACAGCCAATCCGTTTTGTGGTCAGGGGCGGAAGACTGCTACGCTGACGCGCGAGTCGGCGCAACCATAGTAAAGGTACCAGCTGTTCTTGTAGGGTACAAGTCCCTCAATGAAGACCGTGCCGTCGGGATACTGTCCGCTCTTCTCGAAGTCGGCTTCGGGGTAGAAGAAGGGTGCGTCGAGACGGTCGATGAGTCGTGTGGGGTCGCTCAGCGCGAAGAGCGCTTGCCCTGCACAGTAGCTGTTGGCGGCGAAACGCTGGTCGCCTGCCTCGCCTCCGCTGTTTTTCCCGTTGTAGAACAGCAGGATGCCATTCTCCGTAATGATGGCCGGAGGACCACACTCGGTGAGAATGCTGTCAAAGTGTCCCTTGCGTGGAACCATCACCTTCAGGAGTTCGCCCTGAGGCGTCTGCATGGGTGTCCAGTGAATCAGGTCGGGGCTCGTAGCTACGTTCACGAAACTCTCGCCCCAGTACATCCAGTACCTGCCGTTTATGCGGGCGATGACCTGCTTGCCGTCCTGCATCTTGGTCACTATCGAGCCACTCTTGCAGAAGATGTCCCGATACTTGCCTCCGTATGCCAGCTGGAAGGCTGGTCCATGCTTTGTCCAGTGCACCAGGTCGCGGCTTGTGGCCACTGAGAGGCGAGCCACCTTGCGATTCCACGAAGTGTACATCATGACGTAGAGTCCGTCCTCGCTCTGGCAGACGCGCGGGTCTTCACATCCGCCCGGCGTCTCGTTCTCCGCCTGGGCATCGTCGGCCGGAAACATTACGGGCGAAGGGTGGCGGTCGAAGTGGATGCCGTCGTCCGACGAGGCATAGCCAATACGGCTGGTGCGGCGCCCAATGCCCTGTGCCAGCTTGTCCTCGGCCCGATAGAGCACCACCACACGGTTGTTCATCACCGTGGCGGCTGGGTTGAACGTATCGCTGTACTCCCATCGGATGGCATCGCGCGTCATGGGGCAGTAGAAAACTGAATTCGTGTCGGGACTGATGATGGGGTTCACACCTTCGGGGCGCACGAAGGGTCCCCATGCCCATGCCTTCTCCGTCGGTTGCTGCGCCATGCCGCTCCCTGCGGCCATGATGAGCAGCAATAAAAACATGCTTCGTTTCATTTCGTGTAGTTTTTTCGGTTTCCGCCGGCAAAGGTATGCATTTGTATGAAAAGAGCAAAGCCTTGACGTCCGAAACAGCGAAAAGGGGCATTAAAATTTGTTGAGTGCGCAGTTTTTCTTACTCTTTCATTCGTCCGTTTGAGTTTTTTTTGTAACTTTGCTGCATGAAACAACCAATTAATAACAGTAGTATGAAAAAGTTTTTTGCAGTGGCATCCATTGTGATAGCCAGTATCGTTTTGAACGGCTGTGTCCTTGGCGGCGCAGGCGGCAGTACAACCTCTAACGCAGGTGCAAACGCAGCATCTGGCTTGCTTACCTCCGTGCTGACGAGCAACGGTACGCAGGTAGTAGGCACCCTGCTCAACACGCTGCTCACCGGCAGCAGTGCTTCGAAGGCCAGCATCCAGGGCACTTGGACTTACAGCGCACCAAAGGTGGTATTCGAGAGTCAGAACATCCTGGCACAGCTGGGCAGCACCGTCGCAAGCAACAAGATTGAAAGCACCCTGGGCAGCCAGCTCAAGAAGATGGGCTTCTCGGCAGGCAAGTCGACCCTTACGCTCAATAGCGACAACACCTGCGTCCTCACCCTCAGCAACAAGACGGCCAACGGAACTTACACCTACGACCCAAAGACAAGCACCCTCACCCTGTCGGGCGCACTGGGACTGGCCAATACGAGCTGTACTTGCACCGTGAACGGCAACGAGCTCTACATGCTCTACGATGCCGACAAACTGCTGACCGTGGCTACGGCCATGAGCACCAAGACCTCCTCGGCATCGACCATCTCCTCGCTCCTCGGCAGCTACAACGGAATGAAGCTGGGTTGGACAATGACCAAGTAAGCAGTGTGAAAGAGACCGATGTGCGACACAACAAACGACACTACATTATGAGAAAGAGAATCATCGCATGGGCCGCTTGCCTCGTACTGAGCATTGCCACCTCGATTGCCGAAGTGAACATCATTCCGAAGCCCACTTCCATCACAGAATCGGAAGGCCAGTTCCTGCTCAAGGACGGCCTGACAATAGGTGTGAACGACCCTGCCCTCGCTCCCGCTGCTACCTACCTGCAGGAGATGCTGACGCGCGCCACTGGGCTGAACGTCAAGGCAAAAGGCAAGAAGGGAAAGATACAGCTCACCCTGCTCAATCCCGACGAGAACGACGAGAGCTACGAACTCGTATCGGGCAAATCCGGCATCCTCATCACGGCTCACAGCTACCGAGGTATCATCAACGGCATCGCCACTCTGCGCCAGCTGCTGCCCAACGAAATCGAGAGCAAGACACTGGTGAAGGATGTGGCATGGACAGTGCCCGCCGTCACGGTGAAGGATGCACCAAACTTCCACTGGCGCGGCCTCATGCTCGACCCCGTCCGTCACTTCTACTCCATCGAGGAGACGAAGCAGCTGCTCGACGATATGGCGCTCTACAAGCTGAACAAGTTCCACTGGCATCTCACCGACGACCAGGCCTATCGCATCGAGATAAAGGAGTATCCGAAGCTGACCGAAGACGGTGCCTGGCATCCCTTCAACGGCCTCGACCGCGGCTGTATGGACCGTGCAGCAAAGGAGAACAATCCCTCCCTGCTGCTCCCCTGGAAGTACATCAAGCAAGTCGATGGCAAGGAACTCTACGGAGGCTTCTATACGCAGGAGGAGATTCGCGATGTGGTGGCATTCGCTGCCATCCGCGGCATCGACATCATCCCCGAACTCGACATGCCTGGCCACAACAGCGTTGCCTGTCAGTGCTATCCTTGGCTGAGCTGCACCCAGAACGGCATCGACCCGCTCTGTCTGGGACGCCAAACCACCATCGAATTCGCACAGAAGGTGTATGCCGAGGTGTTCAAGCTCTTTCCCTACGAATATGTGAGCATCGGCGGCGACGAAGTGAACCGCGGACGCTGGTCGCAGTGTCCCGAGTGCCAGAAACGCATTCAGGAACAGGGCCTTAAGGATGTGAGCGAACTGCAGGCTTGGTTCACGAAGCACATGGAGAAGTTCTTCAACTCCCACGGCAAGCGCATCCTCGGATGGGACGAAATACTGGAGGGAGGCCTCTCGAAGACAGCTACCGTCCACTGGTGGCGCGGCGACCATCCCGACGTCACTCAGCGCGCCACTGCGATGGGCAACGAAGTGGTGCTCTGCCCCTTCACCTTCTGCTACTTCGACTACGGACAGGATAACAATACCCTGCGCCACATCTACGACGGTGACATCGTTCCCACCGACCTCACCCCCGAGCAGCTGAAGCTCATCAAGGGTATGCAGGCAAACATCTGGGGCGAATGGATTCCCACCGTCGCCCGCATGCATTGGCAGGTATTCCCTCGCGCCTTGGCATTGGCCGAGAAGGCCTGGACACCGCGCAGCGAGCAGAAGTGGGACGACTTCCTGCCTCGACTGAAGAGCCACCTCGCTCGCCTCGAGGCAATGGGCATACAGTATCGTCCGCTCGAGACGACGCGGCCCTGACCTTTGGGTTGCGCTGCTCCTACGCCTGCATCTGCGAAGTGTCGCACCCTTCCCTGCGAAGTGTCGCACCCTTCCCTGCGAAGCGTTGCACTGGCATTTGCGAAGTGTCGCACCAGCATCTGCGAAGTGCCGCATCCTTCCCTGCGAAGCGTCGCATCCTTCCCTGCGGAGTGTCGCACTGGCATCTGCGAAGCGTCGCACCAGCATCTGCGAAGTGTCGCATCCTTCCCTGCGAAGTGTTGCATCCAAAACTTGCACCTGCATCCACACATAAAGATACAGATATGGACCTGAAAGGAATCTACCTTGCCGATGCACATCGATACGACGATACGTCGTTCTTTGTCCGCTGCGGGCGGAGCGGCATCCTGCTTCCCAAAGTCAGCTTGGGTTTCTGGCACAACTTTGGCGGCATCGACCCCTACGAACGCAGCCGGGCCATCACACATTTCGCCTTCGACCACGGCATCACCCACTTCGACCTTGCCAATAACTACGGCCCACCCTACGGTAGTGCTGAGGAGACCATGGGAAGGCTGATGGACGACGACTTTCGGCCCTATCGCGATGAACTCTTCATCAGCAGCAAGGCGGGCTACGATATGTGGCCGGGCCCATACGGAAACTGGGGCTCGCGCAAGTATCTCATGGCGAGCCTCGACCAGAGCCTTCGTCGGATGCATCTGGACTATGTCGACCTCTTCTATTCCCACCGGCTGGATGCTGTCACACCGCTCGAGGAGACTTTGCAGGCGCTGGTGGACATTGTCCGCTCTGGAAAGGCGCTCTATGTGGGCATCTCCAACTGGCCGCTGGAGCAACTGAGGGTGGGGGAGAAGTACCTTCGCGAGCACGATGTGCCCCTGCTCATTTATCAGGGACGCCTCAACTACATCGACCGCAAGCCGATGGACACTGGCATCCTGGACTTCTGCCGTGAGCAGGGCGTTGGTTTCATTGCCTTCTCTCCGTTGGCGCAGGGCTTGCTGACCGACCGCTATCTGAATGGCATCCCAAGCGACTCCCGCATGGCGCGGAGCAAGTGTCTGCCTGCCGAGCGCCTCACACCTCAGTTGCTCGACACCGTCATGCAGTTGCAGGAAGAGGGTCGCAAGGAGAACAGGAGCATCAGCGAGGTGGCGCTGAGGTGGGTGCTGGCGCAGGAAGGAGTGACATCCGTCCTCGTCGGAGCCAGTTCCGTCGAGCAACTTCGCACAAATCTGCTGTGCGCGATGCCATAATGCGCCTTTTTTGATGACTTAAACATACAGGCAGCCCCCAAATCGGGGCTGCTTTTGTTAAATATATTAAAAAATAACGCATTGCAAAAGAGAAATTTCCCCGATGGCATAATGATATTAGGAAAAAGATGTATCTTTGTGCGAGTATGGCACAAAATAAGAAGAAAATCGTGTGGTTTGTAGCCGTGCCCTGCCTCTTGGCGGGTATCGGCGTGATGATTGCATTCGACTGGATGTGGGAGGCGACTTCCACCAACCAGGCGTGCATGGCATGTCATGTTCATGAACAGGCCGACCAGGCTTGGGTACAATCCCTTCATGGGAAGAACAACAAGAGTGGCGTACCGACCGATTGCGCAGCTTGCCACCTGCCTCCCAAGGGTACCTTCAAGCATTTCACCGCCAAGGCGGCAATTGGTGCAAAGGACATCTTTGCCTACCTGACGAAGGACAAGGAGAAAATCAACTGGGAAGCCAAGAGCGAACTTGCTCACGCACAGAAAATCGTGTACAACGAGAGTTGCAAGCAGTGCCACCAGAACCTGTTTCCCGCTGGCGTGAGTGACGATGCTGTGAAGGCTCACCTCTACTACGAGGAGAACGAGGAGAAGCTCGGCCTGCAGTGCATCAGTTGTCACCTCGATGCCGGACACTACATGCCGAACTACCATCATGGCAAGCTGGAGGGCCCCGTAGCTGTCGACAACTCCATCCGATACGACTCCGCAGCCAGCGTCACCGAATTCCGCGACTTCGAGGAAACCGTGCCTGGCACCTCGGTGTCCATCTCCATGAAAGCCATCCCTGGCGGCAGTTTCACGATGGGTAGTCCCAAGAAAGAAGCCTTCCGCCACGACGACGAAGGACCGCAGCGCGAAGTGAACATCTCGGCATTCTTCATGGCCGAGACAGAGGTGACATGGAGCCAGTACTGGGGCTTCTACAACGAAACCATGTCCGAGGGACGCACTCCGCCCGAAAAAATCTACGCCAACAACTCGCGCCCCGATGTGGATGCCGTTTCCGGTCCCACTCCGCCATTCGGATTCCCCGACCAGGGATGGGGCATGGGGACACGCCCGGCCATCACCATGACGCACTATGCAGCCGAGACCTTCTGCCAATGGCTGTCGCTGAAGACGGGCAAGAAGTATCGCCTGCCGACCGAGGCCGAATGGGAATATGCCGTTCGTGGCGGCACTACGACACCCTACTTCTTCGAGGGTACGGCAAAGAAATACACCAACGAGGGCTTCATGAAGAAAGTGCTCGGCATCGACACTACGCTCATCAACGGCTATGTCATCTACATGAACAACAGCATGGGGAAGACACAGGAGCCTGGACGAGTGGCTGCCAACCCGTTTGGCCTGAAGAACATGCTGGGCAACGTCATGGAATACTGCGCCGACAAGTATAGTCCTACTGCCTACGAGAAATGGGCCGACGGCGTTCGCGACCCGATATGCACCGAGGGCGACGAGTACGTTGTGCGCGGCGGCTATTACGAGGACGATGCGGCACAGTTGCGTTGCGCAGCTCGCGGCCACACCGAACATGTCGCTTGGCTGCGCACCGACCCCCAGAATCCCAAGAGCATCTGGTGGTACTCGGACATCAAGGGCATCGGCTTCCGCGTTGTGTGCGAAGTGCCCGAGGGAGTGACGACACCTAACTGATCGCAAGGAACTATTATTCACCATTTATACAACAAACAAACTATGGCAAACAAAGACATTAGCAGAAGAGACTTCTTCTCGTACTCCGCCATGATTGGTGCGGGGACAATTGCCGGTGCATCGCTGCTGGCATCATGCGGTGACAAGAAAGACAAACTCACTCCGTTGCGCCAACCCGGCGAATACTACATCCCCGAGATGCCCGACAAGGCTATCGAGGGCAAGGAGCTGAAAGTGGGTCTGGTAGGTTGCGGCGGCCGTGGCTCGGGTGCTGTGCAGAACCTGCTCGAGGCTGCCGACGGCATCACGGTTGCAGCTCTGGGCGATGTGTTCGAGGATCGTCTGAACGGCGTGAAGAACATGCTGAAGGAGAAGTACAATCAGGAAGTTCCCGACGATAAGTGCTTCGTTGGCTTCGATGCCTACAAGAACGTCATCGACAATGTGGATATGGTAATCCTCACCACTCCTCCCGTCTTCCGTCCCGATCATTTCCAGTATGCTGTGGAGAAGGGCGTACATAGCTTCCTCGAGAAGCCTGTGGCTGTTGATCCCAAGGGCGTTCGTACCGTGATTGCCGCTGCCAAGCAGGCAAAGGCAAAGGGCTTGAGCGTGGTCACTGGCACCCAGCGCCACCACCAGCGTCCCTACGTGGCTGCCTTCGAGAAGATACAGCAGGGCCTCATCGGCGAGATCACCGGCGGTAATGTTTACTGGAACCAAGGCATGCTTTGGTATCGCAGTCGCGAAGCCGGATGGAGCGATATGGAATGGAACATCCGCGACTGGGTGAACTGGAAGTGGCTCTCTGGCGACCATATCATCGAGCAACATGTCCACAACATCGACGTATTCCTTTGGATGGCAGGCATGAAGCCTGTGAAGGCCACCGCTTTTGGAAGCCGTCAGCGCCGCATCACCGGCGACCAGTATGACAACTTCAGCGTGGACTTCGAGTTCGAAAACGGCATCCACCTGCACAGTATGTGCCGCCAGATTGACGGATGCAGCACGAAGGTCAGCGAGTTTGTACAGGGTACAAAGGGCTCTTGGAACAGCGAGACAAACGAAATCAAGGACCTCCAGGGCAATGTCCTCTGGAAGTGGGACCAGGAAGCTGCCAACGCCGAGTTTGCACAGCACAATCCCTACGTGCTCGAGCATGTAGATTGGGTGAACCACATCCGCAAGGGCGAGGCTCACGACGAGGCCGAAGAGACCGCTATCTCCACGCTGGCTGGCGTGATGGGACGCGAGGCTGCCTACACTGGAAAGACCGTCACTTGGGACGAGACTATCGCTTCGGAGCAGGACTATCTCGCAATGGCCGGAGAGATGAAGCTCGGTCCGTTGCCTCTCGACCAGTTCACCGTAGCCGTTCCCGGCGAGGCAAAGTAATTAAGTAAATCGGAAGATATGAAAAGACGTCAATTCATGCAGACCACGCTGGCCGGAATGGCCGGTGTGGCTCTCACTCCGATGGGACTCTCCTCCTGTATTACAAAGAAGGACGAGGAGAAACTGACGACCACACTCAACCTCTCCTTCCAGGAAGGCATCCCTCCCGGCGAGAACCTCACCGAGAAACTCGACTTCATGGAGAGCATGGGCATCGTAGGCTTCGAGCCTGGTGGCCGTGGACTTGCAGGTCGTGTCAATGAAATACAGGAAGCACTGAAGAACCGCAACATCAAGGTGTCGGCCATCTGCGCTGGCTTCGACGGCTTCATTTTGGCCGAAGACCCCGAGGTGAAGGCCACCTTCGACTCCACCATGCGCGACATTGTGGCTGCTGCCGGCGAACTTGGCTCTACGGGTGTCATTATGGTGCCCGCCTTCAACGGTCAGAAACCCTGCCTCCCCCACACGCAGGAGACGCGCGACTATCTGTGCGAGCAGCTGCATGAGCTGGGCGAGTATGCTGTCAAGTGCGGCACCACTGTCATCCTCGAGCCGCTGAACCGCCGCGAATGCTTCTACATGCGCCTGGTAGGCGATGCAGCCGCTATCGCCCGCGACGCTCAGAGCGAAGGTGTGAAGTGTATGGGCGACTTCTGGCATATGCAGGAGGAGGCATCCGACTACGGCGCATTCTGGTCGGCCGGCACGAAGTATCTCCAACATGTTCACATCGCCAGCCGCGGACGGCGCATCATGCCCGGCGAGGACGGTGACAAGGACGACTATCGCGATGGCTTCCGCGCCCTCAAGCAGATGGGCTACGACAAGTTTGTGAGCTTCGAGTGTGGCACCAAGGGCGACCGCCGCGAGACTGTGACCGCTGCCGTCAACCTGCTTCGCGCTCAGTGGGACGAGGTATAAACCTCCCGTTCCTCCCGATACATTCAGCGCTGCATATCTCCTGCGAAAGGGTGTGCAGCGCTAATTGTTTGTACCTTTATTTGCTGCGCAGAGGCCGAATGCCTGCGTTTCAGAAGTTCAGCTTCACATTGCGGCCAAAAGGTGTGACGGCCAAGCCAGCCATCTTGAAATGCTGCTTGCCCCAGGGAATGCCAATGATGGTGATGCACAGAATCAAGCCAAAGAGAACATGGAAGATCCATGCCCACAGGCCGCCGAAGATGAACCACAGGATGTTCAGCGGGATGCGCAGACAACCGGGAGGGAACTTGTCCCTCGTCACTTCGGCGCCGAACGGCCACAGGCACAGCAGTCCGATCTTGAACACCTGCAATGCCCAAGGTATGCCTATGATGGTGATACACAGTGCCAGTGCACCCGAGAAATAAGCGATAGCCGTCTCCAGTCCACCGAAGAGCAGCCACAAGATGTTACCCAATATCTTCATTCGTCTGTTGTTTGAGGACTTTTTTTATTTCAGCCATGAATCCTATATGCTGTATTTGGAAATAACCGATTATGAAGCAGGATTTTGTCAAACAATTTGCAGATGCCTCCACTATTCAACAGATTGTTAACCTTGTAAATCGTATCTTTGGCAACATAAGTGTCATTCTCATTTCCGCATGGCCCAGGGGTTCCAAGGTCAAAGATGTTGTCCAAAGGAATCCATATACCTTTAGTCTTTGCGTATTGCTCAGCACTACGTTGTTCTATTTCGAAGCAGCCTCCATTTGCTTGGCCATCTCGAAGTTGTGCTTCATGTAGGCTGCAAAGTCGCTGGAGCTCATCGGAGATTTCTTGAATTCTACGATTTTCTTCATCGTACGCTCCATAGCCTCCTTGTGAAACTGATTGAGATAAGTCATCATTCATTTTGTTTTTAGTTTGGTACAAAGTTAAGGCAATCGAGCGACATGACAAAGAAAAACGGGGCTTTTCCTTTGCCGTACATCCGTTTTTTTGTATCTTTGCACAAAAAACATGACGTCGGATGACTGACAACGTATCACAGATGGAGGGGATTACCCACCACCTCGGCCAAATGTACCAGAACTGGTTTCTGGACTATGCTTCGTATGTAATACTGGAACGCGCAGTGCCGCACATCGGCGACGGATTCAAGCCGGTGCAGCGGCGTATCATGCACTCGATGAAGCGCATGGACGACGGACGCTACAACAAGGTGGCGAACATCGTGGGCCACACGATGCAGTTCCACCCTCACGGCGATGCCTCGATCAAGGATGCGCTGGTGCAGCTGGGACAGAAGGAGTTGCTGGTCGATTGTCAGGGCAACTGGGGCAACATACTTACCGGCGACGATGCGGCTGCCGGACGATACATCGAGGCTCGCCTGTCGAAGTTTGCCCTCGACGTGGTGTTCAACCCCAAGACGACGGAGTGGAAGCTCTCCTACGACGGACGAAACAAGGAGCCGGTGGCGCTGCCCGTGAAGTTCCCGCTGCTGCTGGCACAGGGCGCCGAGGGCATCGCCGTGGGTCTGAGCTGCAAGATACTGCCGCACAACCTGAACGAGATTTGCGATGCTGCCATCAGCTACCTCCACGACGAGGAGTTCCATCTCTATCCCGACTTCCCGACGGGCGGCAGCATCGACGTAGCGAAGTACAACGACGGACAGCGGGGTGGAGTAGTGCGCGTCCGGGCCAAGATAGAGAAGCGCGACCAGAAGACGCTGGCCATCACCGAGATACCCTTTGGTAAGACCACCGGCACAGCCAGCAAGCCCAGCACCTTCATCGACAGCATTCTGAAGGCTGCCGAGCGCGGAAAGATAAAGGTGCGCAAGGTGGAGGACATGACGGCTGCCAATGTCGAGATACTCATCCACCTGCAGCCCGGCGCATCGAGCGACAAGACCATCGACGCACTCTATGCCTGCACCGACTGCGAGGTCAGCATCTCGCCCAACTGCTGCGTCATCGACGAGCGCAAGCCCTGCTTCCTCACCGTGAGCGAGGTGCTGAAACGCAATGTCGATACGACGCTCGAACTGCTCCGAAAGGAACGTCTCATCCGCAAGGGCGAACTGATGGAAAGCCTCCACTTCGCATCGCTGGAACGCATCTTCATCGAGGAACGCATCTACAAGGACCGTCAGTTCGAGAATGCCAAGTCGATGGACGAGGCCTGCCTGTGGATTGACGAGCGGCTCACTCCCTGGTATCCCAAGATGATACGCGAAGTGACGAAGGACGACATCCTGCGACTGATGGAGATAAAGATGGCCCGCATCCTGAAGTTCAACAAGGACAAGGCCGACGAACTCATTGCGCGCATCAAGGAGGAGATAGAGCAGATCGACCGCGAACTGAACAACATGGTCGAGGTGACCAGCGACTGGTTCCGCTTCATCAAGGAGAAGTATGGCAAGGACCATCCGCGCCTGACCGAGATAAAGAACTTCGACACCATCACGGCAGCCAAGGTGGTCGAGGCCAACCAGAAACTCTACATCAACCGCGAGGACGGCTTCATCGGTACGTCGCTCAAGAAGGACGAGTTCGTGAGCAACTGCTCGGACATCGACGATGTCATCCTCTTCTACAAGGACGGAACATACAAGGTGGTGCACATCGCCGAGAAACTCTTCGTCGGCGAGACCGAGCGCTCGAAGGCCGAGAAGCGGAAGGCCGAGATCATCCACATCGCCGTCTTCAAGAAGAACGACGCCCGGACCATCTATAATGTGGTCTATCGCGACGGAAAGTCCGGCACCTCATACATAAAGCGCTTCAACGTGACCAGCATCACTCGCGATCGCGAATACGACCTCACGCAGGGCAAGCCCGGAAGCCGTGTCCTCTATTTCACTGCCAACCCCAATGGTGAGGCTGAGGTCATCAAGGTGGCCCTCAAGCCGACCCTGAGGCTGAAGAAACTGTTCTTCGACCGCGACTTCAGCGGCGTTACCATCAAGGGCCGCCAGAGCATCGGCCTCATCCTGACGAAGCTCGATGTGGGCCGCGTCACGCTGAAGAGCCACGGCGGGAGCACCCTGGGCGGACGTAAGGTGTGGTTCGACCAGGACGTGAAGCGCATCAACTACGACGAGCAAGGCATGTATCTGGGCGAGTTCAACAACGGCGACCAGATTCTCGTCATCCTGCCGAACGGCGAGTTCTATGTCACCAACTTCGATACGAACAACCACTACGAGGACACCATCCTGCGCATCGAGAAGTACGACCCGAACAAAGTGTGGACAGCCGTTCTCTTCGATGCCGACCAGAACGGGTTCCTCTACGTGAAGCGCTTCCCAATGGATGCCAGTCCGCGCCACCAGAACTTCCTGGGCGAGAACCCCGAGACGCGGCTGGTGCTCCTCAGCGATACGCCCTATCCGCGTTTCCTGGCTACGATGGGCGGCGCCGACGAGTTCCGCGAACCCATCGAGGTGGATGCCGAATCGTTCATCGGAGTGAAGAGTTTCAAGGCTCGCGGCAAGCGTGTCACTACGCTCAGTGTCGCCAAGATCGAGGAGCTGGAACCGCTGCG
The DNA here is from genome assembly GCA_024680695.1 of Bacteroidaceae bacterium. GTDB lineage: Bacteria > Bacteroidota > Bacteroidia > Bacteroidales > Bacteroidaceae > Physcousia. The sequence goes on along the minus strand of JAILBW010000005.1, from coordinate 4,487 downwards.
GATGCCTGAGCCTGAGGCCGAGGAACCCGCCGAGGAGGATGCCTCGGACGACGGTATGCCCATCGACGGCGAGACCGAGGTGCAGCCGTCGCCGGAGGCAAGTGTCACAGACGAAGCCGATGAGACGGATGGCACACTGGAGAAGAGCAAGCAGGACATCGCCGACGAGATGAACGGCCAGCTCCACCTCTTCGATTAAGGTGTGTTTTTTTATAATTAGCTCACCTTAAGAAACAGCACGAATTTATGCGCCGCATACTACTATATATAATAATAGGTATCTGTCCCGCCCTCATTCATGGGCAGGACCTCCAGCCTTCCGTGCCAGTGGAAGGGGCCACGTCGGTGGGCACTGTCGTAGGCCTGGGGCGGGCCAGTCAGCTGGACACCTATCTCTCGCCGCTCTCCTACAGCGGCCCACAACTGTCCTTCCTGCGCGAGACATTCCATCTCACGAAACGTGCCAACCGCCGCCTCTCTTTCCAGACCATCCTGCAGGGCGCCTTCTCCCACACCGAGAACGCCACATCGACGGCCTACGACTGGGCTGGCCGCCTGGGCTTCGATGCCGGCTGGCACTATCATTGGTGCCCGATGCCTGCCCTCCGGTTGATGGCCGGCGGCATGGTGGGCACCGACATCGGCTTCCTCTACAACGACCGTAACCGCAACAATCCTGCGCAGGGCCGGCTGAATGCCGATGTCTCGGCGTCGGTGGGTGCCCGCTATCGTTTGCGCCTCTTCCGTCAGTCCTTCGTTCTGCGCTACCAGGCCTGCCTGCCTCTTGCCGGAGCCATGTTCTCGCCAGGCTACGGCCAGAGCTACTACGAGATATCTCAGGGCAACCGCGACCATAACGTGGTTGCTACTTGGCCCGGCAACGCCTTCAGCCTGTGGCAGATGGTTAACGTCGATATCCCCCTGCGGCGCTACACGCTGCGCCTCGGCTACCTCGACGACATCCGCCAGAGCCATGCGAATCACATCAAGGTGCACGATATCAGTCGCTCGTTCCTCATCGGCTTCGTGCGCCATTTCCGACTCTTGAAGAAGAACGAACGCGAGGAAGGAGGTGACCTGCAATGAAACGATACGGCATACTTATCCTCCTCTTTGGCGCCCTCCTTTTGGGCGGATGCGTCAGCGAGGAAACATTCGAGGATACGCCCGAAGGCAACCTCGAGGCGCTGTGGCAGATCATCGACGAGCGCTACTGCTTCCTCGACTACAAGGCGCAGGCCATCGGCCTCGACTGGGATGCCGTCCGCCTCGACTACCGTCGCCGCCTCAGTCCGTCGATGACGCGCCTTCAGCTCTTCGAGGTGCTCTGCGGCATGCTCGGCGAGTTGCGCGACGGCCACGTCAATCTCTACTGCAGCGCCGATGTGGGGCGCGACTGGTCGTGGAAGGACGACTATCCCGCCAACCTCGACCACGAAGTGCGCGAATCGTATCTCGGCACCGACTATCGCATTGCCGCCGGCCTACGCTACCGCATCCTCGACGACAACATCGGCTATGCGGTGTTCGACGATTTCTCCAGCGGACTGGGCGATGGCAACCTCGACGATGCACTCTACTACCTGCGTCTCTGCGACGGACTCATCATCGATGTGCGCGGCAACGGCGGCGGACTGCTCTCGACAGCCGAGCGCTTCAGCAGCCGCTTCACCAACGAGAAACGACTCGTGGGCTACATCAGCCACAAGCGCGGCAAAGGGCACAGCGACTTCAGCAAGCCCATGGCCGAATATCTGGAGCCCAGCAAGCGCCTGCGCTGGCAAAAGCCCGCCATCGTACTTACGAATCGGGAGTGCTTTAGCGCTACCAACACCTTTGTGCGCAACATGCAGCAGTGCCCGCTCGTTCGCACACTCGGCGACCAGACGGGCGGTGGCTCCGGCATGCCCTTCAACAGCGAACTGCCCAATGGGTGGCTTGTCCGCTACAGCGCCTGCGTGATGTACGACGCCCAGATGCAGCAAATCGAGTTCGGTATTCCGCCCGACATTCCCTGCAGCCTCGACTCGGCCGACGTAGCCCGTGGGCGCGATACTCTTATCGAAACAGCCCGCATGATGTTAAGGAAATAAGTAAAGGTTGAAGGTTTAAGGTTATAGGTTAAAGGTTAAAGACCTCGCTGCCAGCGCAAATGTTCCGCTCGGCTCTGCCGCTTCTGCTCGCAAAGCGAGTGTTGAAGAATGGTCAATGAAATAAATGTTCAATGGTCAATGTTCAATGGTCAATGAAATAAATGGTCAATGTTCAATGAAATAAGGATGGATCGACGTAATTTTCTGAAAACCGGCACACTGGCAGGGATGGCATGTCTCTGCGACTGGCACTCGGCCTTTGCCCGAGGCACGCACGATGCGCTTGCCGGCAAGCCCTGGCAGGGATGGAAGCCCGGCCAGCTGCAAATCCACTTCATCTATACGGGTGTGGGCGAATCGGCCTTCTACATCATGCCCGACGGTACGACAATGCTGCTCGACTGCGGCGACCACAACGCCATCGGACGCGGCAAGTTGGCGGTGCCTGTGCTGCCCTCTCCCGACCGTCATTCCGGCGAGTGGATTACCCGCTACGTACAGCGCGTAAACCCGAATGGGAATCAGGTGGACTACATGATGCTCTCCCACTATCACAACGACCATGGCGGATGCCAGAAGTTCTATGCCGCGAAGGATGTGCGCGACGGCGAAGACTACTTCTTGAGCGGTTTCTCGCAAGCTGCCGAGACGCTCACCTTCGACAAGGCCTTCGACCGTTGCTGGCCCACGATGGACGACCCCATCCCGCTCTTCGACAAGAGTGCCGACTGCGTAGGTCAGATGACGCGCTTCTACAACTACATGCAGCGCCACCGCGACCTGAAAATCGAGAAGTTCCGCGTGGGCGAGACCAACCAGATTGCCCTGCTGCGGAAACCTGCGAAATACCGCAACTTCTCCATCCGCAACCTCTGCGGCAACGGACGCATCGCCGCGCCCGACGGCCAAATCATCGACCTCTATGCCGAGAAGAAGAAAGAAAACCCCACGGTGCTGAACGAGAACGGCATGAGCCTGGGCTTCATCCTCACCTACGGCAACTTCCGTTTCTACACCGCCGGCGACTTCTCCGACACCATCAAGCTCAGCGACGGGCGCAAGATTGTCATCGAAGATGCCTTGGCAGAGGTGTGCGGACCCGTCAACGTGGCCAAGGTGAACCACCACGGCCACTACTCGATGCCCGAGAAGCTCGTCAGCGCGCTGCGTGCCCAGGTGTATGTCTCCTGCGTATGGGACCAACTGCACAACGTCTCGCCCGTCATGGAGCGCCTTGCCTCCCGCGACCTCTATCCCGGCAACCGCATCATCTGTCCCGGTATCATGCCCGCCGAACGTCGTGCCGAGGATGCCGGAAAGGCGTGGCTCTCCGATGTGTCGAACGCTTCGTTCGAGGGCGGCCATGTAGTGCTCTGTGTCGAGAAGGGCGGCAAACGCTACTCTGTCAGCTATCTCACCGCAGCAGACGAAAGCATGACTGTGCGCAGCGTGATGCGCTTCAAGGCATGACTCGAACAAATAAGTTTTGGTGCTTAATGGTTCGCAAGTTAAACCCCGAAGGGGGTGGTAGGCCGCAGATGTCCGCATTGTTGTCATGATTTTATCATACTACATTTTAGGGCGCGCCTTGCTGTTGGTGATCTCGTTCTTTTGTGTGCCAGGCTTCGTGATGCGAATAGAGATGCTGTACTTAATCGTAATTGCAACGTACTAATTGTTGGGCGTTTATTTGTCGCTCCCATATCATCCTCGGGGGTTTCGTTTCGTGTTGCCTTCTGCAGGCGGGCGAGCGACGGCCTGCGATTCACTTTGCGTGACGTTGCAAAGGTACATACGACAGCCCGCATCGGGTGTCGCAACGTTCAGTTACGTGCAGATACATTCAGACAAGCTTGTTTTAGTCCATTTAACGCTTGCGAATGTTATGGATTTTCCATGCGCGGATGATGGAGGGAATGCAGCCCCCAGGGAATAAACGACCACGGATCGAACGGATAGGACAGACCGCAATACAACTCCGTGAAATCCAATTTGTCCGCGGTCGAAAGGTTTGTATGTTTCTCTGCCGTCCCGTCGGGACTCATTTTTTCTGCTTCACTAAGTTCGTTCATCCGCTTGCGCAAACCGACGCTTCTGCTTGCTGTGGCAGGCGAAGTTGCTTGCTGTGGCAGGCGCTCCTTCCTGCCGTATCGGGAGGATTATTGCTGTCCGTGATGGATGTGAGTTTTTTGTGAGTTTTTTCTTCGCTTTTCGACGAGCGTAACATGCAGATTGGCAGGGTGTTATCCACCCTCTTGTGAGTTTTTTCAGTTTTTTTCTCTGTCTTTCCCTGGAAAAAGTTGACTCATAGGAAGTCAACATTATGAAGTATTATCGAACAGAAAAGCAAAGACTTTATTACGACAAAGTGATAGCACTCTATCGTGATAAGCA
>JAILBW010000139.1 GCA_024680695.1 Bacteroidaceae bacterium | reverse complement strand
TATCGCATTGTCCGCATGGTTCTTCATCAAGGGTAACAGTATAAAGGGCATGATGTCCGTTAAACTGCACGATTTCGACGAGGCGTTCAAGAATAAATACGTCTGTCCGAATCCTTCGTGTGGGCGTTCGTTCGGCACAATGCGATACAGGGACCTGAAGTATATGAAAAGCTGTCCGGCATGCGGTTGCCGTTATACGGCCGAATGATTTCATGTAATAAAAGGGGGATTTCATACAATAGGAACATACTAAAGGGCTTTGTTGATACTTATTGTTCTACCTTTGCCCTCGCAATGACTTAAAAAAATTACGGATATGGAAGAAACAATTATGATGGACGGTCAGAATGTATCCAAGACTAAGGTGGAGGATATGGAGTCTGTACTGGAAGGAAACAAGCGGGCTGCTTTTGCCGGTGTTGGTGGTTTTGCAGCGGGAGTGGCTGCTGCTGTGGGTGTGGAGCGTGCTAAGGCCTCGGCCGCAGAGGTTGAGCCTGCACCTGTATTGGAAGATGACGTGACGAACGACACCCCTGAGGTTGCTGATGAACCTGAGATAGTGGATGTGGAAAACGTGAACGGCACTGCACAGGTGGAGGGAGATATTCCCATTGCCGAGGTGGACAATTCGCTGAGCTTTGGCAGTGCGTTTCGTGCGGCCCGTGAACAGGTGGGGCCCGGCGGCGTGTTTGTATGGCACGGCAAGGTCTATAACACATTTACGGCTAAGGAATGGGCCAGTATGTCACCGGCGGAACATGCCGAGTTCGGCAGTCATCTCCATATTGTCTATGACCAGCCAGCCCAGACCACGGTGCATGTACAGCGTCCGCCTGTTGCCTCTGTGGAGCGTCATGTGCCGGAAGTGAAGTCGGAGGAACCTCATGTCGAAGACCCGCAAACCGACACGGCAGATGATGCCGATGTGAAGATTCTCGGCGTGGAGCATGTCAGAACCGACGATGGATCGGAACTGGTGTTGGGAGCCTTTGGCAATGAGCATGAGGCTGTCATCCTGGCCGATATTGATAATGACGGCCTGTTTGATGTGGCAGCCTATGACGAGAATGGCAACGGCCGCATCGAGGAAAACGAGCTTCACGACATCTCTCGACATCAGTTCCAGGTATCCGATATGGAGCAGGCGTACCAGAGGCAGGAAGGGGTGACAGACGATCCGTATGCCACTCTTGAGGATGCTTCCGATGTGGGTGATATACCTGTGTATGATGTCTGAATCTATGCTAGATCAGAATACGATAAAGATAAAGTGCCCACAGTGTGGTGCCGTGCTGACGGTGAAGAGTGTTCCGGGCATTGAAGAGAAGAACATCACTTGTCCAGTCTGCAAGACCACTTCGCCGTTTCGTCGCTACGAGCAGTTTGCTGCATCGGACGAGACGCAGTACAGACCGCTTCCTTCGTCAGACGATGCCACCATCTATGCCGCCTCTTCACTTCGGGTGGGGCGGCTTGTTGACGTGGCCACTGGCCGAGCCTATCCGCTTCAGTCGGGCATCAACATCGTGGGACGTAAGGCCACTTCCTCTACGGCCGACGTGCAGGTGCAGACCACCGACCGGCACATGAGTCGGCGGCATGCACAGATTAAGGTCGTGAGAGGCTCCGCCAGCCATCTTGTCCATACACTGTCCAATGCCGAGAACAAGAATGCCACGAAAGTGAATGGGCGAGTGTTGAAGTCGGATGACAGCATTGTCCTGCAGCATGGTGACGTAATATTGTTTGGCTCGTTCGAAATGCGTTTCGAGAATCAATAGAGATGCCAGAAAGAGGCAGGTGCAGACAAAGATAATGCCTGCCGGATTTGATAATCAATTAGAACACACCTGAAGGAAATGGATTATATGATACACGCTTGCAGCATGCAGGAGTTGGGCCGGCGCTCGAACCAGGAGGACAGCATCTTTCCCCCTTTGGGCGCGGAGATGCAGGACTGTCGCTTGTTCATTGTCTGCGACGGCATGGGCGGGCATGAACGGGGTGAGGTGGCAAGCCGGACTGTATGCGAGTCCATGAGCCGGCATATTCTTTCGCATCGTGACGTGGAGGATGGCGATTCCCTGCTCTTGGCAGCCATTGATGCGGCATATAATGCACTTGATATGCTGGACGATGGGGCTGAACGGAAAATGGGTACTACGCTTGCCCTCTTGATGCTCCATGATGATGGGGCCACGGTGGCGCACATCGGCGACAGCCGTGTCTATCATCTTCGTCCGGCAGATGGATGCGAACCGGCTCGCATCCTTTTCAGGACCAACGACCACTCTTTGGTAAATGACCTGCTAAGGTTGGGGGAACTCACCGAGGAGGAAGCCAAGACATTCCCACAACGGAATGTCATCACTCGTGCCATGATGCCACATCAGGAACGCCGGGCGCGCGCCGATGTGGCACATATCTCTGATATCCGCCCCGGCGACTATTTTTTCCTCTGCTCCGATGGTGTGTTGGAGAGGATGGAGGACGACCAACTGCTTTCTCTTCTGACAAATAGCGAGGATGCCGATGAGGAAAAACTCGAAATCCTGCGGCGGGCAACTCGTGACAACAGCGATAATCATTCTGCCCATCTTGTGCATGTCGTGGATGATTCCGGCGGACAATCCTTTTCCTTTAAGAAGCTTTTTGTATCATTGAAAAAGTTTTTTGCGCTATGACTCTCCAATCGGGCAGCCTCCTTCAGGGAGGAAAATATCGTGTAGAGCGTGTGCTGGGCCAGGGCGGCTTCGGCATCGCCTATCTGGCCGAGCAGGTGGCGCTTGGCCGCAAGGTGGCCATCAAGGAGTTCTTTATGAGGGAACTATGCGGACGCGATTCTGGCACCTCGCATGTCACGATGGGCATGGGGGCCGGGCGCGAAACTGTGCGACGTTTCCGTGAGAAGTTCCTGAAGGAGGCACGCAACATCGCTTCGCTGGATCATCCTGGCATTGTGCGAATCTATGATGTGTTCGAGGAGAACGGCACGGCCTACTATGTGATGGAGTATATCGAAGGCGAGTCGCTGGGCGATATGGTGGAACGGCGTGGTTGCCTGCCACAGGTCGAGGCCCTGTCATACATCCGCACGGTAGGCGATGCTCTCACCTACATCCACAAGCATAACATCAACCACTTGGACATAAAACCCAGCAACATTATGCTGCGGCGGAGCGATATGCAGACCATCCTCATTGACTTTGGCGTGTCTAAGCAGCACGACCTGCAGACCAAGAAGGGTACCACGACCACGCCCGTGGGCATTAGTCATGGCTATTCGCCTGCCGAGCAATACAATAAGAATGGTATACAGACCTTTTCGCCGCAATCGGATGTCTATGCGCTGGCGGCCACGCTTTTCAAACTGCTCACGGGGCAAACACCACCCGAGGCTACCGGGATTCCTGACATGGGCCTCCCCGTCGAAGATTTGCGGCAGAAGGGCGTGTCCGACTCGGTCATCCAAGCCATTGTGCATGCCATGAGACCACGCAGCATCCGCACGCAGAGTGTGACGGAGTTCATCTTGAATCTTGAGAGTAAAGAACTGAACGTTACATCTGCCAAGGTTGAGGACGGGGAGAGAACCATCATTGATACAATTATAACGGGAAAAGAAGACTCTACTGATTATGAGAAACTCTCTATACGCGAGTTGGAAGAACTCGCAAAGAAAAATGACACCAAAGCCCAATACTATTTAGGTAAAGCCTATTATAATGGCGCGGAGGCTGTGGAGTGGTACCGTAAGTACGCCGAGCAAGGTTTTTCAGATGCCCAGTATAATTTAGGCGATGCTTATCATTGGGGCAAGGGTGTGGAACAGGACTATGCGGAGGCTGTGAAGTGGTACCGAAAGTCTGCCGAGCAAGGTAATTCAGTTGCCCAGTTTTTGTTAGGATGTGCATATTATTCGGGCGTAAGTATTGAACGGGATTATGTAGAGGCTGTGAAGTGGTTCCGAAAGTCTGCCGAGCAAGGTGATTCAGTTGCCCAGTTTTTGTTAGGCTGGGCCTATTATTATGGTGAGGGTGTGGAACGGGACTATGTGGAGTCTGCGAAGTGGTACCGAAAGTCTGCCGAGCAGGGTAATTCAGATGCCCAGTATCATTTAGGATATGCATATTATTATGGTAAGGGCGTGGAACGGGATTATGTAGAGTCTGCGAAGTGGTACCGAAAGTCCGCCGAGCAGGGTAATTCAGATGCCCAGTATCATTTAGGATATGCATATTATAATCGTGAGGGTGTAATAGGACGGGACTATGCGGAGTCCGTGAAGTGGTACCGAAAGTCTGCCGAGCAGGGTAATTCAGATGCCCAATATCATTTGGGTCGGACCTATTATAATGGCGTGGGTGTTGAACGGGATCGCGCAGAAGGCGTGAAGTGGATTCGAAAGTCTGCTGAGCAAGGTAATGAAAATGCAATAGATTGGATTGATGATGATGAACTCCTTGCTATGTATGGTTATCATAAATTGTTGTTTGTGATGATCCACACGATTGTGGGATTTCTTATGTGTTGTACCCCACTTAAATCCATGCTCTGCTATGTGTACGATCATGACGGTTTCAAGAGTATCTTACCCGCCTTAGCGTTTTCTTTCCTAATCAATCTCTTAGACAGACTCTATTATGTAAAGTGTTGTGTAAAGGTTTCAAGAATTCCTTTTTTTAAAAAATGGATAGCATTCTCATTCTGGGGAATTGGTGGTTTTTGGGTGGGAGTTACTATGTGGGTGATGTTTAGTGGCCGTTATTAACCAGCATTTACAACTCATATGTTTGTTCGTGTATTATGAAGTTACAATTAGGACAACTCCTTCAGGGTGGAAAATATCGTATAGAGCGTGTGCTCGGTCAGGGTGGCTATGGCATTACGTACTTGGCAGAGCAGGTGGCACTGGGTCGTCAGGTGGCTATCAAGGAGTTCTTTATGAGGGAACTGTGCGGGCGCGATGCCGGCACCTCACATGTCACGATGGGCATGGGAGCAGGGCGCGAAACTGTGCGACGCTTTCGTGAGAAGTTCCTGAAGGAGGCTCGCAACATCGCCTCGCTGGATCATCCTGGCATAGTGCGCATCCATGATGTGTTTGAAGAGAATGGCACGGCCTATTATGTGATGGAGTACCTTCGCGGCGGTTCTTTGAAGGAGCTTTCTGAAGGACGACCCCTCAATGATCAACGTGCCACGATGTTGATTCGCAAAGTGGCCGACGCTTTGGCATACATTCACGACAGGAATATGCTTCATTTGGACGTGAAGCCTGCAAACATTCTCTTGAAGGATGCAGATACACCAGTTCTGATTGACTTTGGCATCAGCAAGCACTATGATGCTTGGGGCGAACAGACCACCACCCTGCAGGCAGGCATCAGCAAAGGATATGCCCCAATGGAGCAGTACAGACAGGAAATACATACTTTCTCGCCCTCAACTGACATCTATTCGCTGGGTGCCACAATGTACACGCTGCTTACGGGGAAGATACCTCCCGAGGCTTCATGTCTGTTGGACGATGAAGAACTTCCTTCGTCCTTCCCGAATGTGTGTTCCCGTACCTGGCATGCAGTCACACAATGTATGCAGCTGCGACGCAAGCAGCGTCCGCAGTCTGTCTCGGAGTTCTTACAGTTGTTAGGGGACGAGGACGAAACAGAAGTGATAGGAAACATCCCCGCTGTCCTCCAACAGCTGGAGCGTGACATGGTCTATGTAGAGGGCGGTACGTTTATGATGGGTGCCACTGCCGAGCAGGGCGATGACGCTGACGCTGATGAGAAGCCCGCTCATCATGTGACGCTTTCTAGTTTCCGCATCTGTAAGCACGAAGTGACACAGGCTGAGTGGGAGGCTGTGATGGACAGTAACCCATCCTATTTCAAAGGTGCGAACCGCCCGGTGGAGAATGTGGGCTGGAAAGATTGCCAGAAGTTCATTCGCAGGCTGAATCAGTTGACAGGGAAACGGTATCGTCTTCCCACGGAGGCTGAATGGGAATATGCGGCCCGTGGGGGCAGAAAAAGTCAAGGGTATAAGTATAGCGGCAGCAACAGCATAGATAACGTGGCATGGTACAAAGGCAACAGCAGCAAAGGGACCCATAATGTGATGACGAAGGTGGCGAACGAGCTGGGCCTCTATGACATGAGTGGGAACGTGGATGAATGGTGCGGCGACCGCAGAAGATATTATACATTCTCTTCTCAATCGAATCCTAAGGGTCCTTTCTGGGGCTACCATGTGAGCCGTGGCGGCTGCTGGGGCAATGATGCTTGGTCCTGTCGAGTGTCTTCCCGACACGCGTGTTCCGCCTATATTCGATTAATGTATCGTTCTAATGAATTCCCATGCGGGCTCCGTCTTGCACTGTAGTTCCTATCCTCAGAAACAGTCGGCTCGTCTCGTGTCCGTGCTCAAAAGGCGCAAATACTTCTCGACCTTTTCCTATCTATATCTTTTGTGTCGTTCGTGAGGCAAGCATGTATCATGCATGGCATAAACCTATCCCATGCATTGCACAAACACAAACAACACGCATGGCTTGCGTCCATTTCGTACAGCCAGCCAGATATTTCATACAATTGCGCAGGAACCTGTTGGCACCCCCTCAATTATTTTTTCTACTTTTGTCGCCAGAAAAAGATGTTTAACTTAAATCTGTAAAGCTATGTGGTTACTAATTATTCTGGTTTTCGTGGTTGTCGGCGCCATTTGGGGCGCTTCGCAGTCGGACTGTGACGCGGGCTCTGGCGCAATGATGGGTGGTTGTCTTGCCGTTGGCTGTCTGACGCGACTGTTCATGGCTGGCATTGTCATTCTGGGCACGCTGTGGCTGTTTGGTGCGATTTTTGGATGAGAAGGAAAAAACAATGTAAAAGTAGAATCAATGAAACGAGAGATTTGTATGGCACTGACGGTGGTGCTGATGGGATGTTCCGGCGGACGGACAGAGAAGGAGCCGGAGAGTTACAATTACAAGCGGGGATGCGAGGCAGCGTCGGACGGGAACACGGACGAGGCGATGAAGTATTTCCAGGAAGAAGTGGACGAGAATCCCAAGAACGGGTATGCCTGGGCGTGGATTCAGTGTATGTATCGGGACAAGGAGGAGTATGGCGAGGCACTGTCGGCGGGTGCCAAGGCGCTGAAGTACCTGCCGAGGCGGGACCACTACTATGTAGCATTCACGCATGCCACACAGGCGAAGGTGTATTATGCCATGGACGAGACTGAAAAGGCGCTGGGGGAAGTCACAAAGGCACTCAAAGTGGAGCCGAAGAACGAGGATTATCTCTCGATGCGGGGAGGTCTGTTATGGGAGATGGACGAGTACGCCAAGTCGAACGCCGACTACGAGAAACTGATACAACTGACTCCCGGTGCGACGGACGGCTATATGGGGAAGGGTCGCAACCTCTTGGAAATGGCGCAGTATGACGAGGCGATAGAGCTCTTTACGTATGCATCGAAGTTGGACAGCGATTTATCGCAGGCGTATAGCTTCCGTGCCAGTGCCTACTTGAGCAAAGGGAACAACCATGCAGCGGCGCAGGACATCGTGAAGTCGCTGGAAATGGATGGTAACAACCGCTCGTTCTTCATCATGCAGGATGCCAATGACACATGCTATCGGGAACTGGTGGTGATGATGAAGATGAAAGCAAATATTCCAGGAGCGGAGCGGGACAAATGGACGTATTACCAAGGTGTGCTTCATCAGCGTCAGAAACACTATCATAAGGCCATCGAGAGCTATAAGGAGAGCGCGGCGTTGGAAGCTACGGCAGCGGTTTATGAGAATATTGCCGATTGCTATGACCAGTTGGGCAACTATCCGATGGCCCTGCGCTACATCGACCTGGCTATCGCACAAGACTCGACCGACGATGGTTTTATCCAGTCAAAGGCTGACCTGCTCTATAACAATGGGGAGGGGGAGAAGGCCGTGGCCGAGATGAGCCGCTTCGTGGAACGGAGGCCCAACTTCTATGGCGGGTATTACCGCCGGGGATTCTTCAAGGATAATATGCTGGACGTGGATGGAGCCATCGAGGACTATACGTATGCCATCACGCTGAAGGACGATTACGCTTATGCCTATCTGGGACGTGGGGATATGTATATACAGAAGGGGGACACGGCTGCAGCGCGTGCGGACTATGAACAGGCAGCCCGGCTGGATTCCGTAATCGGCAAGACAGGAGATTGCCGCCAGTATGCGCTATTGATGTTGGGCATGCCCGACAGCGCCGAGGTGCACATGAAACGGATTCTGGCCCAGGATTCCACAGCAGGGAATTACTATGATGCAGCATGTCTGATGTGCAAAATGGGAAGGCTGACTGAGGCATTGGGCTACCTGCAGAAGTCCTTTGAGAAGGGTTTTCGACGCTTTGCCCATATAGAACGGGATGACGACCTGGATGCATTGCGCGGAATGGAGGAGTATAAGGCGATGATAGACACTTGGAAAAAGAAGTTCGCAGACGAGAGCAATGAGGACGCAGAGAATGACATCCTGGTCGCATTGCCTGAAACTGTGGAGATGGAGACCACGGAAGTACCCTTCAAAAAAGAGGGAAGCATGATGAAGATATCCTGCACGATAAACGACCTGCCTCTGCACTTCATCTTCGACACGGGAGCCAGCGATGTGAGCATTTCGGAGGTGGAAGCCAACTTCATGTTGAAGAACGGCTATCTGACCCGTAGCGATGTGCAGGGCAAAGCTCATTATAGCACGGCCGACGGGAGCGTGCACGAGGGTACGGTGTTGAACCTGCGGCATGTCAAGTTTGGTGGGTTGGAGCTGAACAATGTCAAAGCCTCGGTGGTGAAGAGTCAGAAGGCTCCACTACTGCTTGGGCAGAGCATTTTCGAACGACTGGGACGCATCGAGATAGACAATGAGAGCAGGGTGGTGAAAGTGACACACAAGAAGTGACGGCGTGTGTCGAGTATTCACAGAAAGAAATAATCTGGATAATCTGATAAATCGGAAGGAAATAAACACTTAGATGTCCATCTTTCTGACGCGCAAGCTTGGATGGACGGAGAAAATGTCTTACTTTTGCAAAAAGAAACTTTAAACATACCACGACGATGGGATACGAGAAATATTATGGCGAGAAGATGTCGGCTGAACGAGTTCAGCAAGTGACAATGAGCAAGGTGTACGGCTGGATGACGCTGGCCTTGATGGTGAGTGCGCTCACGGCGGTTTATACTGCAAGCAGCGAGGCAATGCTCTCGCTGATATTAGGCAGCAAGCTTCGTTTTGTGGGGCTGGGGATAGCCGAAGTGGCGCTGGTGGTTTATGTCTCGGCGCGCATCTCACGGCTTTCCTTTAGTACTGCCGCGGCATTGTTCGGCCTTTATGCAGTGCTGAACGGCGTCACGATGTCGGTCATCCTATTGGCCTATTCTGCATCCACGATTTACGCGGCCTTCTTCTCTACAGGCCTGACCTTCGGCGTGATGTCCTTTGTGGGATATACGACGAACCGTGACCTTACAGCCATTGGCTCCTTCTTACTGATGGCACTTGTCGGCTTGATTATCGCTACACTGGTGAACCTGTTCTTCCATTTCACGTGGATGGAGTCACTCATTACGTATGCGGGTCTGTTTATCTTTGTGGGACTGACGGCCTACGACACGCAGAATGTCAAGAATGCCTTGGCCTATTCCGAGGCAGCAGGCATTGCCGTCGATACGCGCAAGATTGCCCTCATGGGGGCGCTCAGTCTTTATCTGGACTTTGTGAATCTGTTCCTCTACATTCTTCGCTTGCTGGGCGGTCGCAGAGGCTGAAGTGGACAAGAGAGACTGGGGAGTATAGTCTGAGAAGTACTTCCTGATACCATTCCTCCCTCCCCTCTGGAGCAACTGGAGGCATAAGAGCTGTCGCTGGTTGTGGCAGCTGTCCTACAAGTGGGAGCACAGCCCCACCTTAATGGAGTCAATGGGATTGGAGACGGCTTCTCAATGCACCAGCGTCTTCCTGCCGTTGATGACATAGAGGCCGGGCGTGAGGGGCAGGCTGCGAACGACGGTTCCGTTGATGGAGTAAATGGACTGGCTGGCTGCCTTTTCGGCCTGCGGAGCTTCGACGGGGCTCAGCTGATTCTCCCAGTAGGTCACTCGCGTCATCCAATAGTCCCAGTTGTTGTCCACCGTGGCGATAGTGGCCTTGGGCGAGAAGTCGTCGTAGTAGAGCGAGAAGCCGTCGGCCGTGCTGTTATTCACGTTGGTGAATTCCCAGCCGAGGCGTGTTCCTCGCTGCAGCGTGTTTTCCAGGATGAGGCGTCGCTTCTCGTCGGTGAGGTTGGTGAAGTCGTTACCGTTGAACGTCATGTGCTCTGCCACGGCCCAGTCGCGTCCCGTCTCGTTTTTCACCTGCCACACTCGGTCGTAGGCCTTGTGGTTGAGCGATTTTGTCTCCAAGTTCCACGTCCAGTTGATTTGTATGATGTCGGCACAGGTCAGTGCGCGTAGGAACTCAATTGGGTTGCCGTCGCGCAGGTATTGGACCGACTCGTTGGCATCGAGATAGTCCACGGCCACGCGGGCATTTTCGCCAGCCACGGAGCGATAGGCCTCGGCATCCTCGTTCACCCATCGGGCAAGGAACTGTGCCCGGAACTTGTTCCACGTCTCGTTGCGGACGAAGTTCTGCGGCATGGGGAAGCCCTCGGGCATGGCCGATGCAGCGTCGGCGATGCCATTCTCCTCACGCCACTTGTTGTATTCCGTGCGGGCGTTCTCGCTGTAGCAGATGGCCGTATTGCCCATGTACTGGGGCTCTACGGTGGTTTCGAAATAGAGTATCTTCTTCGTGTCGACGCTGCGGGCCAGGCTGCGGATGTAGCGGTGCACTGCGTCGCGGTAGCCTGTGTGGTAGATGGAGACAACGCGGGTGCCGAAGCCGTATTCCGTGTCGCTCACTTGATTGCCTTTCGAGTCGATGGCGTAAGCGTCGGGACAGCGTTTCCAGAAGCCGTCGGGAATGTTGCCCCCACCTACGGAGTAAGTCTCCACGCTCAGGCAGGGGTACATGCCGCGATTGTAAATCACGTTGATAAGGTTGCGCAGCGGAGCCAGAGACTTGTCAATGATGCCGTCGCCGTTCGTGTCGAAGTGGTGCCAGTAGCAGTTCATCTCGATGACGTTGTAGTGCTTCTCCTTCAGGATGTCCAGCTTCTTGATGAGGTCTGATACGTTGTCGGCGTCGGCATAGTTGATGAGAGGCTTTGCCGCCTTCAGAAACACCCACTTGCCGTTGTCGTAGAACTTTCCGCCGTGGATGCTCCATTTCGTATAGTCGGGTGTCTCCTCCTGCGCCCAAGCAGATGGCAGGATGAGCGCGCACAGCAGGAGGCAAAGGGACAAACGCCTAAATCTTAGTCCATAGTTCATAGTGCATGGTTCGTCAAAAGTCTTTTCCTTCGAAGACGGCACCCTTGCTGACAGCCCCCGACTGCTGCTCCTTGCCCGTAGTGTTGAAGTAGTAGGAGACGCTGAGCGTCAGGTTCGGGTATTTGGGCCGCACGCGAGTCTCGGAGCGGAGGGTGGAGGTGGTGCGCCAGTTGTGGTAGCGTGCAGTGCGCAGTACGTCATGCGCCACCAGGCTGATGGACATTCGTCCGTGCATGAGTTTCTGGCGGGCAGCGAAGTCGAAGTAGCAGTAGGGCTTTTCCCGACCCTGCGTGAGCCGTTCCGGGCCGACTACATGTCCGTCGAACTGGAATTGGGTGGTGGGAGTGGCCGTAATCTGGTTGATGCAACCGACGGCATAGACTGTATTGTGGTAATCGTCGCAGCCCTCATAGTGACTCGTGAAGCGGCAGTCGTGGAGGTCGGCATTCACCGTCGTAGTCCATCGGCAGACAGGTTTCAGAACGAGGCTGAGTTCGGCTCCGCGTTCCACCTCGTTGCCGGCATTGATGATGGAGTCGAGGGTGACGCCCGGCTCGTAGGCCACACGAATCTCATCGACCACATCCGAGCGCCAGCGATGGTAGGCTGCGAAGTGGAACGAGTGGCCGCCCTCGAAGCCCTTGTGGTAGTTCAGTTCGAGCGAGTGGATGTACTCGGGCCGTATGTCGGGATTGCCGATTTTCTTGGTGTAGTAGTCCTCGTAGGTGATGTATGGCTCCATCTTCCAGATGCCGGGGCGGTTGGTGCGTCGGGCATAGCCAAGGCCGAAGGTGCCTTTGGTGGTGTTGTAGGCCAGATGGGCCGAGGGGTAGAGCTCCACGCGGCGATGGTCGCGGTCGGCACCGACGACGGCTATCGTCATCTGGTCGCGGACGCGCTCCATGCGCAGGCCGGCATCGGCGTCGAGATTTCCGAAGTGGTCGGAGACGGAGGCGTAAAGGGAGTGCACCTGGCGGTGGTAGTCGAAGGGGGCGTAGAGGTTGTCCTGCCACTCGAACTGCTGTGCAGGGCGATCCCAGTACTTGATGCGGTAGTTGCCGATTTCGCTGTAGGTGATGTACTGATATCCAGCCTCGAGCGCACCGGTGGGGCGGTACTGGAGCTTGTAGTCGAGCTGTTCGTCGCAGTCCCAGTGGTGCTCCTCTTCGTAGCCGCGAGTGCCCTCGTAGCGTGCGCCCGCTGGGTCGAACATGTTGCTCTCGGTGTATTCCAGCGAATGCCAGTCGTATCGGTTTCGGCTCTGCAGGGAAAGCTGGTCGCCGCGCTCGTTGATGTGCCAGAGATAGCTGGCCGAGAGCTGCACCAGTTCCTTCTGCAGCATGTAGCGGTCGTGGCTGTCGTAGAGTCCGACGGTGTGCAGGCCGAGGGGCAGTGTGCGGTCCTCTTGGTAGGCCATGTCGCCTCCGCGGCGGTTCTTTGTCTGTCCGCTCTGGATGTCCACGCTGAGCAGGTGGCGGTCCTCGACGGCATACTGCCAGCCGAGGGTGCCGATGTAGGCCCGTTCGGTGCGGAACCGCTCGCCGTCGCTGAGGCTGGTGGTCAGTATGTTGTCCACATCGGTGGTCTTCTCCTGCTGGAAGTCGCTCACGCCCCGATAGCGGTTGGCCTGCATGTTGGCCCACAGACGGTTGCGCCCGCGCTGCCAGTCCATGCGTCCGTTGGCGCTCCATCCGCCCAGAGTGGTTCCGCTGGTGTTGAACATGCCACTCAGTCCCTCTGTCTGCCCCTTGAGGGTGGTGATGTTGATGATGCCCACATCGCCCTCGGCACGATAGCGGGCACCGGGCGTAGTGAGCAGTTCGATGTCGCGGATGGTGGCGGCGGGAATCTGGCGCAGGGCTGCCGTGCCACTGAGCGGACTGGGCTTGCCGTCTATATAAACAAGGTACTCCTTGCTGCCTCGGAACGAGATCTCCCCATCGGAATCGGTGTGGATTGAAGGCAGGGTGGTAAGTATGTCGGCCGCCGTACCGCCGCCGGCTGTGAGTATTTGCTGTGCGTCGATGCGCTTGCGGTCGATGCGATAGACCACCTGGCGGCGCTGGCCGGCCACCACCACCTCGCTCATTTTCTTCTCGCGGAGGGTGTCTGTCGTTTCCTGCGCTGCAAGGGGGATGACGGAGAGGGCAAGCAGAATGGAGAGGAAGAATCGTTTCATGCTGTGTTCGCTTTTAAACATTATCGTAATCAAAGGTCCAGCGTCATGCTCTTGCAGTCGCAGTAGCCTTGGATGAGTATTTGGCCTAATTTGTCCACCTCGGCGATGGCGTAGCTGTTGTGAGCGGGGTACTCGCCCTCGATGAGGCCTTTCATTGTCCAGTAGTGGATGCCGTTGCGCCTGCTGTAGTGCCCCGTGTGATGATGACCTTGGAAGACGGCCAGTACGCGACCGCTCTCTTCGAGGATATCTACCACCTGGGCCGCATTGCCGATGCAGACACTCGAATTCACTCCCGAGAAACTATCTAACAGCTGATGGCAGAAAACGATGACCGGCTCGTCTCCTTCCTTCAGTTCCTTGCTTAGCCAGTCGAGTTCTTCGGGTGGAATGAAGGCTTTGGTCCAATGGAAGTTCCCCTTGTCGTAGGGCGTGAAGTCTTCGTTGAAGTTGCCATCGAGGATGATGCATTTCGGTCCTTTGCGCTTCGGACGGAAGCTGTAGTAGCTTTGGCCGTTGGCCTTGCCCGGATTTGTGGTGTGCGACAAAAAGTCTGCCTTCGAGATGCAGTCCATATCGTGGTTGCCCAGTACATGGAAGACTTTGCCCTTGAAACGTTGTAGCGCCGCCTCCACCTCATCGAGGAAGCGCAGGGTGGCAGTGCTGTCGTGCGACGAGTTCGTATCTTTCAGGTCGCCCAGTTCTATCACGAAGTCGAGGTGAGAACGATTAAAGACCTCCACCGCGTCGTGCAACTTCTCGATTGACTGGCGGTAGTAGCGGTTGATGGCCACATCCTTCTGCGCATAGTGAAGGTCGGTGACGATGCCAAAACGTAGTGGCAACCGCTTCATTGACAGAAGGGGAAGGGAGGAGAGCAGTACGGCTCCGCCTGAAACTTGCTGAAGGAACTCCCTCCTTTTCATGGGGCTGTTCATAATGATACGTTTTGGACCTTTCTTTAGGGCTCGTTTTAGTGCGACTTATTGAAAGACAGTCCGATGCGAGCATGCAGGGGACGATGGTCCGATGATTCCTCGCTGCCCACCCAAGTGCGGTGGAAGCTCAGTGTGGCTCCCTCCGTAGGCTTGAAGAGCGCTACATGGTCGATGCATATTCTGGGGCCGGTGGAGGGGAATGTCATCTCGGAGGGCGAGTTCAGGAATATGAAATGTTTTTCCATCTCTCGATAGAAAGGCGAGCCAGGCTCGTCGTTCAGGTCGCCCATGATGATGAAGGGCTTCTTCCACTGTCGGGCTTCCTCGACGATGAGTGCCACGCTGGCCATGCGGTCGGCCTCGGTGAGCGAGAGGTGGGTGCAGGCCACCACATAGTCCTTGAACTCGGCCACCAGCAGCATGCGCCGCTCTTCGCGTCCGGGCAGGGCGATGCGGTGCACGCAGAGCGGGCGTTTCTTGCTGAGGATGCCGATGCCGTACTTGCCGCCCTGGAAGTCGATGGCGGGCGCGTAGGTGGCATGCATGCCGATGTGGCGCCCGATCTCCTCGAGTGCATAGACGCCTCCGTTGCGCTTTGTCACGCTATCTACCTCCTGAATGGCCGCCACTTCGCATTCTGCCTGGCGCAGGAGATCGGCGATGCGGGCGTGGTCAATCTTCTTGTCCATGCCTTCGCCGTGCTGGATGTTGTAACTGCTGAGGCGCAATGTGCGCACTCGTCGAGCCCCTGCGGGGATGCTGATGGCTGTTGCCAAAATGAGCAGCAGGACAGCCAAGATGGTTCGTTTCATAGTCAATTTTGTTTCTTTCGCTCACAAAGTTACGAATAAGCGAGGAGAGTACAAAATGAAAATCAAAGATTTTCAATTGTGGACTCTCGAGTGGAAGTAACTAAGGCAAAGCCAGAGTTAGGAATAAGCGAGGAGAGTACAAAATGAAAATCAAGATTTTCAATTATGGACTCTCGAGTGGAAGTAACTAAGGGCTGAGTGTTCAGGGCTTTAGGCATTAAGTCGTCTGCTAGGCTCCTGCCAATGTGTGAACCTGACGGAGGATGGTTTTTACTGCTTGCTGTCGCAGGAGCCGATGCTTGCTGTCGCGGGAGCCGGTGCTTGCTGTCGCGGGAGCCGATGCTTGCTGTCGCAGGAGCCGGTGCTTGCTGTGATCGGTCTTTTGTTCGCTTTCTTCGACGCTTTTTTGCATTTTGCATTTTGCATTTAGCATTTAGACGCTAATTGCAATTTTCTTCGTATATTTGCACTCGATATGAGTGTATTCGACCTTACATCCAAGTTCCGACCCACGGGCGACCAGCCAGAAGCCATTCGCCAGCTGACCGAGGGCGTACTGTCCGGCACACCGGCACAGACGCTGCTGGGAGTGACTGGCAGCGGAAAGACGTTCACCATCGCCAACGTGATTGCGCAGGTGGAGCGGCCTACGCTCATCCTCTCGCACAACAAGACGCTCGCCGCACAGCTGTACGGAGAGATGAAGCAGTTCTTCCCGCACAACGCGGTGGAGTACTACGTCAGCTACTACGACTACTATCAGCCCGAGGCATACATCCCATCGACCGATACGTATATCGAGAAGGACCTGGCCATCAACGACGAGATAGACAAACTGCGGCTGGCAGCCACGAGTGCCCTGCTGTCGGGGCGCAGGGACGTCATCGTGGTGAGCAGCGTATCCTGCATCTACGGCATGGGCAACCCCGCTGCATTCTACGAGAACGTCATCGACCTGCACGTAGGACAGCGCATCAACCGCAACGACCTGCTGCGTAGGCTGCTCGACAGCCTCTACGTCCGCAACGACATCTCGCTGAATCGCGGCGAGGTGCGCGTAAAGGGCGATACGGTCGATGTGGCACTGGCCTACAGCGACAATCTGCTGCGCATCTCGTTTTGGGACGACGAGATAGAGTCGCTCGAGGAAATCGACCCCGTAAGCCTCTACCGCATCGGACGCTTCGAGGCCTACAAGATATATCCCGCCAACCTCTTCATGACCAGTCACGACCAGCAGGAGGCCGCACTGAGGCACATCGAGGAGGACCTGCGCGAACAGGTGGCTTACTTCGAGGAAATCGGAAAGACACTCGAGGCAACTCGCCTTCACGAGCGCGTCACCTACGATATGGAGATGATTCGCGAACTGGGCCACTGCTCGGGCATCGAGAACTACAGCCGATACTTCGACGGCCGCGCACCCGGCACTCGCCCCTACTGCCTGCTCGACTTCTTCCCGAAGGACTTCCTGATGGTCATCGACGAGAGCCACGTCTCCGTGCCGCAAATCAGCGGAATGTACGGCGGCGACCAGGCACGCAAGAACAACCTCGTCGAATATGGCTTCCGGCTCCCTGCAGCCCGCGACAACCGCCCCCTGCGCTTCGACGAGTTCAAGGAGATGGTGAATCAGGTGATCTACGTCTCGGCCACACCGGCCGACTACGAACTGGCCGAGAGCGAAGGAGTCGTCGTCGAACAGCTCATCCGCCCCACAGGACTACTCGACCCCGTCATCGAGGTGCGCCCTACGGAGAACCAAGTGGACGACCTCATGGAGGAGATACAGGTGCGCATCGAGCGCGGCGAACGCACCCTCGTCACCACGCTGACCAAACGCATGGCCGAGGAACTGAGCGAGTACCTGCAACGTCACGGGATTCAGACAGCCTACATCCACAGCGACGTAGATACGCTGGAGCGCGTACAGATTATGGACAACCTGCGGGCCGGGGTCTATGACGTCCTAGTGGGTGTAAACCTGCTGCGCGAAGGGCTCGACCTGCCCGAGGTGTCGCTCGTGGCCATTCTCGATGCCGACAAAGAGGGCTTCCTGCGCAGCCACCGCAGCCTAACGCAGACGGTGGGTCGCGCCGCACGCCACCTGAACGGACGCGCCATCATGTATGGCGACCACATCACGGAGAGTATGGCCCGCACCATCGAGGAGACGAACCGCAGGCGCGAGAAGCAGCTCCGATACAACGAGGAACATCACATCACCCCGCAGGCCATCCGCAAGGACCGCACGATGGGCAATCTCATCCAGGCTCAGCAGCAGGCCGAAACGCGGGCCTACGTGGAGCCCGACATCCACATCACTCAGGTGGCCGACCCAGTCGTGGACCACATGACTCCCGAGGAACTGGCCAAAGCCATCAAGGCCGTACGACGCCGGATGGAGGAAGCCGCCAAGCGACTCGACTTCGTGGAGGCTGCCCACTTGCGCGACGAAATGCTGCGCATGGAGGAACGGCTCAAGGAAGACGGCGAGACGCCAAGAAAGAAGTACTGATTAAAGAAACTGGACCTAAAGATACTACGCCCCCATGACACACCGACATCTTATCGCGATGATACTGGCAGTGACCGCACAGACGACGAGCTGGAATGCGCGATGCCAGGAAGTCTTCACCACACCCACAACGGAAGCCATCCCCTATCGCATTCCGGCCATTGCTACACTTCGCGACGGCTCGCTGATAGCGGTTGCCGACTACCGATACTCTCGCGGCGACATTGGCTCGGGACACATCGATCTGCATCTGCGCCGATCGACAGACAAAGGAGCGACCTGGGGAGAGATACTGAAGCCCGAGGTGATGCAGGGCGACGGCGACATGACTCCGGGACACCAGAAAACAGGATACGGCGACCCAGCCATCGTGGCCGACAGGCGCTCGGACAGGGTGCTGCTCATCTGTTGTTCGGGCAGCCCCTACACCTTTCAGGGCACTCGCGAACACCATCAGGGGATGGCACGCTTCCGCAGCAACGACGGCGGACTCACTTGGTCGGCACCGCAGTATATCGACGAGGAGACCGTTTACCGCATCTTCGACGAGAGTGGCTACGGACCCATCACGGCTTGGTTCATTGCCAGCGGACGCATCCTGCAAAGCCGCTACGTGAAAACGGGAAAGCAATATCGCCTCTACTGTGCCGGCATGTCGTTCAAGGGGCGCGAGACGGGTAACTGGGTCATCTATAGCGACGACTTCGGCGAGACTTGGGCGTTTCTGGGCGGTGCAAAGACTTCGCCCATGCCCGGCGGCGACGAGGCTAAGTGCGAAGAACTGCCCGACGGCTCGCTGCTCCTGAGCAGTCGCACGAAGGGCGGACGACGCTACAACATCTTCCACTTCATCGACCGCAAGAAAGCGCAAGGCAACTGGGACGTTCCGGCCTACAGCGGGCATGACAACCAAGGTGTAGAGGCCAAAGATAATGCCTGCAACGGTGAACTGATGGTGGTGCCGGTAAGGGATAGGAAAGGAGGACGGAAGACATTCCTCCTGCTGCAAAGTCTGCCTCTCGGGCCTGGGCGCACGAATGTGGGCATTTACTACAAAGCACTCTCCGACCCAAGCGCATTTGCCACACCAGAGGCAATCGCAGCTCACTGGGACGGCCCATTCCAGGTGACGAAGCTGCCATCGGCCTACAGCACGATGACGCCGCTCAACGACGGCACACTCGGTTTCCTGTATGAGGAGGAGACGCACTGTCCCTCCTCGGGCGGCGGCTACACCCTCGTCTTTCGCAACCTCTCCATCGAGGAAATCACAGACGGAAAGTATTGCGCAAGATAGAGACAGCTACCAAATGTCCTCAGGCCGCTCGGGATTGTCATAGACCTCCTTGGGACAATACTCCAGATAGTCCACATAGAATTCGCGCGAGGGGTCGTCAAGCACCGTCTTGAAGCGCAGGTAGTAGGTCTTGTCGGGGTCCATCTGCTCGCGCAGAATGATTCGCCGAATGATGAGTGGGTCGGCACGAGCCATTACAGACATACCCTGACCGCCGTCGCAGTATATCTCAGCACCCTTCATGAAGCCGTTGTTGCGCATCTTCTTATCGACTTCAGCATTCGTATCCTCGTCGTCAATATCTCGCTCCCACCCCACGTTGCTCGGAAAGGTGCCTGCAGTAGTGCGGCGTTCGAGTCCGCTCATGCGAATATCCATCGGAATACCCATTGCAGCGAGACGGTCGCGGTCGTGACCCCAGTAGAACTGCACCATACCGCGATTGTAGCCGTCGCTCTGGATGTTGAAACGCAGCTCATAGACACCCTTGGCGGGCACGGGAGGCAGACGGAACGTAACGTCGAGGTTGCCGCGAATGTTCAGTTCGTCGCCCTGATAGTTCTTCATCGTCTCGTTGTAGCCGTTATAATAGAAGAAGTACGTATCGTCCTCGAGCCAGCAGTCGTCCAGATAGGGATAGACCTGCGAAGTGGGCATGCCGGTGCGATGGTCCATACCGCGCAGATAATACTGCAGGCGGATATCGTTGTTCATGAACTCGGGGAACTGGGCCGTGATGTCCCAACGGATGCGCTCCTTATGAAGGTTGTCGCGCACATCCTGAGTGTAGGCCAGCAACTGGTCGAGGGGGTAGATGATACCGTTGCGCACATTGAACTCGCCATCTACTTCGGGAGCGTTCACCGGGATGCCGACCTTGTCGGGATCGCAACCCGTCTCGTGATAGTTGCCCTTGCGGCGATTGTCAATCATCGGGAAGCGATTGATCTTCACCCCTTCGCTCTCAGCACTTTCCAAAAACTTCATGAGTCGGCGCTTGCCCATCGTGGTGTAGTATTCGTACTGGACTACCGACGGACGGGGATTGCTGTTCGTATATCCCTTCTCGTTCCAGTGGAGCACAAGACGGTTGGCTGCCAGACGCATGGGCAGGAAGTGGTAGGTGACAAACTGATTGAGGAGGTTGCGTTCGTCGGTGAAGTTATTATCGTCAGTGGCATCGGGATAGATGTTCTTGGCGCGAAGGTAGCCGAGTACGTCGTCCACCGTGATGTCGGTAGCTTCCTTGCCAATCTCGTTCTCCCAGAAGTCGTCGGTCTCCGCAAAGAATGTGTAGCCGTAGTAGCGGTGCTCGGGCACATAGCCTTTGGTGTAACCAATGCCGGAAGTGTGCTCGATATTCTTGATAAGGCCGCGCTCGTAGAGGTCCTCATAGACATCGTCGCGATACTTGTAGAGTGTATCGAAGAGGCCGACAGTCTGTGTGAGCAACGCCGACACATAGTAGCCACGCTGCTTGCCAGCCACGATAGCATTGAGGAGATAGCCCAGAGTGTTGTTGGTGGGAGCGACGACGGATGTCACGCAGTGGATTACGCCATTGATGGCGATGATGTCGCGATTCTTTGCGTCGAGCGGAGCGCCGTTCACCCAAATGCTTCCTGGCGAGTCGGCCTGATATTCGACAATGAGCTTGCGGTCGTACATGTTTGCCAACGGGAATTCGGCCTTGTTGTCAGTGGGGAACTCGACGGTCTCGTAAGCCTTCAGGTCGTCACCTCCGTCAATGATACTGTTATAGACAATGACCTTCCGGATGGAGTCGAGCGTCGTGCTGTCCCGGAATCCGTCCCAGCTGGGAGCGTCGATGACATTCCTTGCGGCCAGTGTGTCCAGATAAGCCTGAATAGCCTCATTCGACGGTGCAAAGACGGTGTAGTTGCCTCGTGCGGCCATCAACTGATAGAGCGTCGAGGTGGAGATGGGCCCCACAGGCACCATCCCGAGCAGTTCGACATACTGGCTGTATTGTTCGTGCTTCTGCAGATAGCTGAGAATCGTGTCGTACTTGAATACGTAGCGTGCCGAGGTATCGACGTCCTCCTTGCAACTTGCGATTGACAATACTGCTACGATGGCCCATAGCAGGACCTTCATGCTTCTTCTCTGTTTCATTCGTCTTATATGCTTTTGTGAGCAAATGTACGCATTATTCCCTTGAGCAGTTCTATGCTATTTGACATTTTTATTCAAGTATTTGATACGACCCCAAGATTCTCTGTATCTTACGTCTTAGAGTCGTATCTATGGGCTTATGGGATTACTTTACTGCAACTTTCTTCTGGCCGATGATGTAGATGCCCTTAGCCAATGATTCGCCGTTGACTTTGCGGCCGTTCAGATCATAGATGGCATTGACCTGTCCCGCAAGATGGAGTTGCTCTACGCCACAGCCGACGGGTTCGTTGCCAAAGTTGCCTTGACTGTCTCTATAGACGATGCTTCCGGCTGCTTGTGCCTCTTCGGTGCCACCCAAAACGGGATAGGCATCGGAACCAATCTTCTGAGTCCACAGGATGGGTGCATCAAAATAGGGGATGTCGGGCCCCTCGGTCGGGAGACAAAGGACTGGTGCATTCAGATCCCAAGCCACTTCGCCGCTGGCAAAGACTTCCTTCGTGACGGTCTTGGCTGTGGACGTACCCAGATAGTGTTCGCCGAAGCCACCCACACCTGCGATGGCGAAGGTATTCTCAATGGTGCAGTTATCGTGAAGCCAACCCACCAGCGCATCCTTGTACCATCCGCTGCCGCTAAAGGCTTCTACGTAGCTGTAGCTGTCCGAGATGTGGGCTGGAGTAGCTGCCTCGCTTGAGCTTCCGAGCAGTCCGCCTACGGTATTGTCGCCGCTGATGCTGCCGATGTATGCACAGTTGTTCAGGGTGCCGAAGAACTTGCCGGAGATGCCTCCCGTATCACCGCCGCCTGTAGTCGTGAGGTTCACCTTGCTGTAGCTGTAGCTCAGTGTGGTGGGCGCTGCAGTGCCAGCTTCGCCAATGATGGTGCCCGCATGGTTTGCATATTCGCTCTTGCTGGAAATCTCGATATGCCCGCTTTCGAGAGCCACACCCGTAATGGTCGCACCGGCAGTGGTGCCGAAGAGCATGTGGCGGATATTTGTGATGGGCAGCAAATGACCGTCGAACGTACCGCTGAAGGGTTTCTCTATAGTGCCGATGGGAGTCCACGTGGTCTCACTCAAATCGATAGCGGCAGTGAGTTCGCCCTTGATGTCCTGCTCACCTGCGTTCACTGCAGAAGCAAACCACAGGAGGTCGGATGGCGTTGCCAACTGGTAGATGCCGTTCACAAGTTCGGGCTTCGAGGCCTCGTTGTAGTAGATGCCGTCGGCGCAGAACACGACCTTATGGGAGCTGTCCAGCACGGGGTACTCGTCCTCGCCAAGCGTCTGGAACCATACGGGATTGTCCGACGAATTCTTGTTCAGCATGTAGCAAAGCTCGCCCGTGGGGCCCTTTTCCTCCACTTCGATACCTTCGTAGCAGCGTGTCATCTGTGGCGGGAAATCAGTACCGGCGTGCAGGATGTCGTAACTGGTGTAGAGGTTTGTGGCTACGGCTGTGCTGCCGAACGAGAGGATGCTGCCAGCAATGCCGCACTTCTCGTTGAAGCGGTTCTCGGTACTGAGTTCGAGTTGGCCGATGGTGTAGCAGTTCTCGATGATGCCGCGCAGTATGATACCGGCAATGACTCCCACCCGGATGCCGTTACTGCTGCTCATTCGTGCATTCTCAATGCCCAGATTGCGGATGTCGGCATCAATGAGTCGTCCGAAGAGACCCACCTCTGCATAGTCGTTACGCATCACCGTGAGATTGCGGATCACGTGTCCCTGTCCGTCAAACTTTCCGCGATAGGCATAGTCGCGTCCGGGTACCCCAGCCTCGTTGTCTGTGTCGATGTGCATACCGATGGGCAGGAAGTTGTCGATCTCGGCCAGATCAATGTCGGCAGTCAGTTTGGCATTGGCCTTGCTGTACTTGTCTTCGCCGCTCCCCTTATCGACGTATGTGCTGAACCACACCAGATTGGCAGCATTAGCTATCTGGTAGTAGCCATCCACCAGTTCGGGTTCGATGCCGTAGTAGCGCAGGAATGTGGGGTCTTCGAGCAGCTCTGCGGTCATAGCAATTACTTCGTCGGTTGTAGCGCTGCCGGCCTCGAATACGTCGAGTATATGGTCGGCCTTCAGCTGGAACTGTACCTGCAGCTCGGGCGACGTATAAGTGCCGTAGATGTCGGCGATGTCGTTGGCTGTGACCATCAGTTTTTCGTAGGCCTGCTTGCTCTCGGTGATGCGTTGGAAGATGTCGCTCAGACGGGCAATCAGGGCATACTTCTCCTCGCCTGTAGTGGGGTTGGTGGCAATGGTCTGAGTCAGTTCGTCTTTCAGTCCGGAGTAGAAGCTGGGTGCATCGGCATACTCAACGTAGTCGGCTGTATAGTCCTCGATCAGATGACTGGCCTTGCTCTGCATGTCGGCGAGCACTTTGTCCATTGCCGCACCGGCTGTCTCGCTGTCCATCGTGCCTTGATAGGTGAGGGTTGCCCGAAGGAGATAGGTGAGGTTGTCCATCGTGAGGGATGCGCTGTTTCTCACACCCACCTTCAGTGTGCCGTCGGTGACGTTCACCAAGATGGTGTTCCTGTAGTGTCCGGCATCACGTCCGAAGGCTACACCAATGGCGTGATTTGGGGCATAGCCCATAGGTTCGTCGTCGTCGCCTTCGTAGAACGGATTGAAGCGGGCCGCACTGTGCACAATGTTCTTGTCGTTCACCTCCTCGTCGGAGAGCATGTCGCTGAGGCGAGTCTCCATGTAGTTGGACATGTCGTTGGCGTAGATGAAGCCGCCGTAGTTGTACAGCGTGATGAGCTGCGGGTCGGAGATGCTGCGGAGGCAAGTAAGTCCAGGAATCTCAATTTGATAGATACCATTTTTCAGGTCGGTGAGCGTCTGATTGATATCGACGTTTTCTTTGGCCACCATCACACGCTTGTAGTTCTGCTTCGAGTTGTTGGCGTTCGAGATGCTGCCGCTGCCCTGAGTGAATGTCCATCCGGTCAGCTGGTTGGTGAAGTCGGCATTGAGCAGAAGGTTCGAGATGTCGGCACCAGCCTGATATCCAGTGGCAATAGCTTTGTCGAGAAGGGTCTGCACGTAGTCTGCTTCGGCGATGATTTCCTCAGTGGTCAGCGCGTAGTTCTCCATGATGATGGCGTAGGAGCCGTTGGGGAAAGTGTCGCCTGGGTCGAAGGTTTCCTCGAGATAGTCCTTCAGCATTTCGAAATAGGGTCCGTCGATGCTGGGATTCTCGACGAGGAAGGCTTTTACTTCGTCCACTTTCTGCACGTAGGCTACGTAGGCTTGCATCGAGCTGGTCAGCAGGTTGCGTGTGGCCAGGATGGCCTCGTAGGCTGTCGTGAATGCGTCGCGGGTAGTGTGCTGGCGCAGGTCCTCCAGTTGTTTCAGATAGGCTTCCACGAGGCTGCGTGTAGCTAATGCTTCGCCCCATTCGTCGCTCTCCCGAGTGATGATGATTTCGACGAGGTCGGCATAGTCCTTGTCGGTCAGCGCACTAGCGTATTCGTTCTCGCTCACGGCATAGACGAGGCCGTGTGTTTCGTCGAAGGTGGGATAGTCGTCGGTGCCCACCGTCTGGAACCACATGGGATGCAGCAGTGAGCCGTTGTTCAGCTTGTAGCACATCTCACCCGTGGGCCCATACATCTCCACATCCTCGCCGGCGAAGGAGTTCTCGGGGGTGTTGGTGGCCGCAGCCAGATTCTCGTAGGTCGTCCAGCAGTTCTTGAAGGTGGTGTTGACAGCCTCGCCGGCCAGTCCGCCCTTCTGTCCCTCGTCGTTGCTGATGTTTATTTCGCCTACGACAAAGACGTCGTGCACGTTGGCGCTGAATATCTCGCCACCCAGCACGCCGCAGCGGATGCTCTTATGGCTCGTGATAGAGGCATTCTCGATGCCCAACGCATAGACGGAGCCGCCGCTCACTCGTCCGAAGAGGCCGCATTCCTGTCCGTCCTCGCAGTCGACCTTGAGGTTGCGGATGATGTGTTTCTGTCCGTCGAAGGTGCCCGTGAAGGTGATCTGTGCACCATAGTCGTCGAAGTAGCCGATGGGGGCGAAGTTGGCTACCTCGCTCATGTCCAGGTCGTTCATCAGTCGCACCCGGATGTTGTTCTTTCCCGAGTTCACCGTTCGGCTGATGTATTGCAGCTGTGCGGGAGTGGTCACTTCGTACCATCCGTCGGCTGCAGGTTCGAAGGCACTGCCGTCGTGTCCGCAGACCACGCAGATGCCGTCGTCGCCATAGGTGTGTGGGGGAATCACGCTGGTCATCTCGTTCGAGTAGGTCACCTGTGTCTCATCGACCGGCGTACCGTCGCAGTAGAGTTCGCCGTTGGCATAGACGCGCTTGTGGGTGGAGTCGAAGGTGGGGATTGCATCCTCGCCCAGAGTCTGGAAGAAGACGATGTCGTCTTGTCCGTTGTTCAGTTTGTAGCACAGCTCGCCCGTGGGTGAGAGTGTTTCCACTTCCTCGCCTGCGAAGCAGTTCCTGTAGCTGGAGTCGCCGGTAGTCTCGCCGAAGACGGCGGGATAGGTGGTGAAGCAGCTGTACATGGGGTGTCCGCTGCCGCCGAAGTTCTGCAGGTATGTGCCTGCGATGCCACCCGTGTTCTTGCTGGTGGTCACTATTTCGAGTTTGCCATACGAGTAGCAGTTGGACACCTGTCCGCGAATGATGATGCCGATTATGGCACCGGCTCGTATGCCTCCGTCGCAGGAGATGCTGACGTTCTCGACGGCCAGATTCTTTATCGTCGCGTCGATGATGCGGCTGAAGAGTCCGCCTTCGCTACCGTCCACAGTGCTCACAGTGAGGTTGCGGACAGTGTGGCCTTGTCCGTCGAAGGTGCCGCGATAGTCCCAATCCTTTACAGACAGTCCTGTCACCAGGTCGATGTCGGTGTGCTTGCCGATGGGGACGAAGTTTTCCACTTCGCTCAGGTCGATGTCGGCCGTAAGCTTGCCGTTCAGGTAGCGGTTGGCATCTTTCGACTGGTCGTTGGTCATTGCTGAGAACTGCACCAGGTCGTCGGCTGTGGCGATGAGGTAGAATCCTTTGGCATCCTGTGGCAGCTGTGCCTGGATGCATCCGATTGTCAGGAGTGCGAGGAGCACAAGTAAGAGTCTCTGTTTCATAGCGGAATGGGCTTTCTTTGTAAAGGTTAAAGGTTAAAGGTTAAAGGTTAAAGACGGTTAGCGGAAACTACAGGAACTATAGGGCTATAGGGGGGCTGAAAAAGTCTCTTTCGCGCACGCCTGCGCGTACATTTTTTTATTGGCTCGTGCAAAGATAGGAAAAAAGTTTGAAAGTGGGTTGAATTGTCCCGAAAAAGATTCTTACTTGCAGCACATTTTGCATGCATAGGGCTCGTTCGGTTCGTGTCGTGAATGCCGGTTCGGGCGGAATTGGCCTTATTCGGGCGGATTTTTGACTTGATTGAGAAGGTTGAGTGACATATCCGACACGACGGGCAATGCGACGGATGGTATAACGGATGGCATAAAAGAAAAAGCTGCACAACGGGG
The DNA here is from genome assembly GCA_024680695.1 of Bacteroidaceae bacterium. GTDB lineage: Bacteria > Bacteroidota > Bacteroidia > Bacteroidales > Bacteroidaceae > Physcousia. The sequence goes on along the minus strand of JAILBW010000139.1, from coordinate 20,010 downwards.
GGGCGTCGCGCAGCTACGCATAGTGTGTGAAAAGTTATATAGTTAATTTCCTAAAGGGTCGTAAGGATTGTCGGGTCAGTTGTACTTCAATATCTGGCCGGGATGGAGGACGCTCTTCTCAGTGAGGTTGTTCAGTCGGCAGAGTCGGTTGACCGTAGTGCCATACTTGCGGGCGATGGTGGAGAGGCTTTCTCCGGAGCGCACCTTGTGTACGGAGCTGCGTGGGCGTGCCTGTTGCTGTGCACGTTTCTCCTGCTGGAATGCGCGGCTCTCGCTGGCCTTGGCGGCCTGTGCGGTGAGTTTCTCGTCGGTGACGCCCTCTTCGTTCTTCAGTTCGTGGGCGTTCTGGATGTAGCCTCGGTTGTTGGGACGGAAGACATAGCAGTCGCCCAGCACGTCCTGTGCCTCGAAGCTGAAGAGCAGTTCGGGATTGATGGGCTGTCCGAGGAAGCGTGTCTCGAAGTGGAGGTGCGAGCCTGTGCTGCGTCCCGTGTTGCCGCCGAGTCCGATGGGCTCTCCGGCCTTCACCATTTGGTCTTCCTTGACGAGCTGCCGGCTCAGGTGGCCGTAGAGTGTCTCGAGTCCGTTGGGATGGCGTATGATGACGTACTTGCCGTAGCCTTTCCGGTAGCCTTGGTCCTTGACGACTCTCACTTTTCCGCTGAATGCGGCTACGATGGTGTCGCCGGTATATACCTTGATGTCGGTGCCGTAGTGCTGGCGTCGGAAGCTGCGTCGGTAGCCATAGGTGCTGGTCACCTTGCGGCTGGTGGTGGGCATGCAGAAATTGCGGAGGTCGATGCGGTAGTTTGCAGGTGGTTCGACGGCGTAGCTGGTGCTGAATTCGTTGTGCCAGTCGCCATAGAGCTCCTCGGCGGGGAATTCCCATTCCTCCTCCTGTGTGATGAGTCGTGCGATGGAGACGCTGTCGATAGCACGCAGTTTCACGTCGACGGGAGCCATATTGGCCAGTTTGTCCTGTGCATTGAGAGGCAGCGAGAGTGCCGCGAGGGCGGCAGTCAGTGTGGCCGTCAGCAGGTGTCGTAGGTGATGTATCTGGTGCGTTATAGGGTTCTGTATCATAGTCTTTCGTTCCGTTCAGTATGTGCCTATGCCTCGTCTACGGCATAGAGGCGGTCCATATTGAGAGTGCCCAGGTCGTATATTTCCTCGGGCTTGAAGAATCGTGCCAGCTCGGCGATGGCTGCTTCGGGCGAGTCGGATGCATGCACGATGTTCTGCTGGTTGCTCATGCAATAGTCTCCTCGAATGGTACCTGCGTCGGCCTTTCGTCCGTTGGTGTAGCCGGTGATGTATCGTACTACTGCGATAGCATCGACTCCCTCGAGGCACATGGCCACTACGGGTGTTTTCATCATCGAGGCTTTCAGTGAGGGGAAGAATGGTTTCTTCACCAGGTGGGCGTAGTGCTCCTCGAGTATCTGGTCGTTGAGCTGCATCATTTTCATGCCGGCGATGCGTAGGCCTTTCTTCTCGAATCGACTGATAATCTCGCCTATCAATGCGCGCTGCACCGTGCTGGGCTTCAGCAGTACTAATGTTCTTTCCATTCGACTATTCGTTCCGTTTCGAGGCCTCTGAGGGGCATTCTCCACGTTTTCGGCGGCAAAGATACCAATAAAATGGCAAACAGGCAAATTCTTCGCCTATTTTTTAGGATTTTTTTAGTACAATAAGGAGGATAGTGGATATAGTGACTATAGTTTTTATAGTGACTATAGTACCTATAGTTCCCATCAAACAGCCCCATCCGACCTACTGCCTCTCCTTTAAGAGAGGCTTGGAGTGGCCCTCAATACACCGGCAGGGTGAGGGTCTGCTGCATGATGGTCTTGGCGATGCGTTCATGTCCCAGCTCGTTGGGGTGCAGGCGGTCGCGCGCGGGATTGAATATATAGATGTCGTGCGCGGGCAGGTTGGGGAGCAGGCCGCAGAGGGCGTAGAGGTCGACAACGGGGACCGACCACACGCGGCCGGCCTCGACGATGGCCTGTGCCACATCGCCGATGTAGTTGCCCTGCAGGTTGCTGTACGACTCGTCGGGCTGCACGTTGTTCTCGCCGAACTTGGCATATCCGCGATGGAGGGGTGTGAGGAAGACCAGCTGACGTGTGGGATAGAGCGTCTTCATGCGCTGCATCACGAGGTTGATGCGTCCGCAGATGGTCTTATCGGTAAGCGCGGGCGTGCGGCGGCGGGTGTAGTCCTTGCGCTTGGGATAGCCGGCGGCGCGCTCCACTTCAGCATCCTCTTCGATGTAGGTTGTACCCAGTGGCAGCGACATGTTGAAGTCGTTGGTACCCAGGAACACGACGACGGCATCCACGCTGTCGCCATGCTCGTTGTGCAGGCGTTCAAGGTTTGCGAAGCCGTTCATCAGTGTGTGGCCGCTGACGGCATAGACGATGGGCGTGATGTCGAGCCACTCGGCCAGATAGTCCCAGTAGTGTTTCATATCCTCTCCCTGCTTTAGGTTGGGGTCGCTCACCGAGTCGCCGATGTAGGCTACACGCTTTCCTGTCCAGGGGTGCGCGAAGGCGGGTTTCGCGACAGTCTTCGTCTTGCCCGCAGCGCCCAGGCAGAGGGAGAAGGCTGCAATCAGGATTACAATCAGTTGTTTCATAGGCGGTTATGGCTTCTCTTAATTTCTTTGTTTTCGCAGTCTCAATTACACTGCAAAGTTACGAAAAAAAAATGAAATCTGCAAATTTTCAGGGGCATATATACTAAAAAAGTTACGCACCGATTGGACACACCAAAGACGGGATAGTACAACTCGACGAAAAATGAAAAGACAAACTTTTAACCACACATGTGTGATACAGTATACAGTATCACTTCGAGGATTTAAGGATTTGAGGATTTTTGATTTTAGGATAAAAGATTTCATCTCTAACAAGTGATGGTTTTTGCTGAAAAAAAATGAAAATTGTCTGCGAAAAATTTGGTAGTGTCAGAAATAAATCATACCTTTGCAATACAAAAGAAGGTGCAGCGAAGACTGCGGACGGCGGCTCTGAGAAGGCCAAGCAGACCCACCTCGTCACTCATCCATACACCGTATTTGATGAGCATTTCAAGGATGTCAAGTTGGCAGCGGCCAATGCATAAAAAAGACACCTCGATTTGCGAGGTAAGCAGAAGCATCGCTGCAAAAGTGTCTCAATTTACGAATTCCGGCAGGAGCGGAGGCTTGCCGAAGGCCGAAGCAGGGAATCAGAAGACCTCATCCACATACTCCCTCAGTCGGCGGTAGAAGGGATGGCGACAGAGTGTGGGCTGGTCGCCAACGAGGAGGAGCTTCATGCGGGCACGGGTAATAGCTACGTTCATGCGGCGCAGGTCGCGCAGGAATCCTACTTGTCCCTTGGCGTTGCTGCGCACCATAGAGATGACGATGATGTCGCGCTCCTGACCCTGAAACCCGTCCACCGTGTCGATGGTGAGCAGGCTGCGATAGGGCTTCCAGAAGCCGTCGCGGCGCACCATCTGGCGCAGCAGTCGCACCTGGCCCTTGTAGGGGCTGATGAGCCCCACGTCGATGCGCTCGTAGAGGATGCGGTCGCGACCTATCTTCAGCAGGTAGTTCTTCAGCACCTCGAGTGTCAGTCTGGCCTCGGCGGGATTCGTGCGGGAGAGTCCGTCGGAGGCTACCTCCTCGCCGTACTGGGCGGGAAAGGCGTCGGCAGTGATGACATCCTTGTCGGGAGGGGTGTGAGTGCGGCTCGTATGCCTGGTGCCGGGTTCCTCGTCGGCGAGTGTGGAACTGTCAATCCACTCTATCGGTGTGTCCCAGTCGAGGATGCTGCGGTAGCGGACGGTGGGGTCGCTGGTGAGTTGTCCGCCGTAGAACTCCCGATTGGGGAACTGCATGATGGCGTCGGCCATTCGGTACTGCACGGTGAGCAGACTGACGCACTCGGGTTTCTGCTCCACGATCTGCTGCATCAGTGTGTGGTCGAGTCCTCCCTCCAGCGCTTCGGGACACTTGATGGTGGGCGGCAGCTGTCGGTGGTCTCCGGCCAGAATGACGCGATCGGCCTTCTGGACGGCTATCCAGCATGCAGCCTCCAGCGCCTGAGCAGCCTCGTCGATGAAGAGTGTGCCGAAGCGGCGGCCCATGAGTAGTCGGTTGGCGCTGCCGGTGAGGGTGCAGGCAATGACTCGAGCCTCGGCGAACAGGCTCTCGTTGATTTGGCACTCCAGTTCGGTGGCCCTTTCCTTGAGTCGTGCTATCTTCTGGTGGCGTGCCTCGCGGCTGCCCGAGGGGTTGTCATAGAGTTGTCGGATGGTGCGTCGGATGCTCCACAGCTGGGCGTATGAGGGGTTGGCCTCGAAGCGTCGCTCGTAGGTGTCGGCCAGCATCTTGTCGGTCACTCGGGTGGGATTGCCTATGCGCAGGACGTTTACTCCGCGATCGGTCAGTTTTTCGGCTATCCAGTCGACGGCCATGTTGCTCTGAGCGCACACCAGCACCTGCACCTCACGCCGCAGCGTCTCGTAGATGGCCTCCACGAGGGTGGTGGTTTTCCCGGTGCCCGGAGGCCCATGCACCACAGCCACATCACGGGCCCAGAGGGCTTCGTTCACTGCAGCCTCCTGCGAGGAATTGAGCCAGGGGAACCTTACGGGCAGCGACGAGGACTTGCGGCAGGGGGCCGAGGTGTGGGCAATGTCGCGCAGTTCGGCCAACCGATTGCCTTTGGCAGTCAGAACGTTGTCCAGCGCCTCGAACATCAGGCGGTAGGTGTATTCGTCCAGATAGAGCTGCACGCCCAGCCGGTCGGCCGACTCCACTCGTGCTACAGCATTCGCATCGGGCATCACCACCACCATACGGTCGCCCTCGACGTAGCTCACCTGCCCGACGAAGCGAAGATAGTGGAGCATGTGGCTGGCATCTTCCTCGAAGAAACAGACAGGCTTGCCGGACTCGAACTGATGGTCCACATCCGTAGCCTCAGTGCGCGTCAGTTCGACGACAAGTTGGTCGAGCGAGTTGTAGTAGCTGCGCCCCACACGAATGGGGAACCAGCAGAGTCCCCGAACGACTTTCGACCTCACGCCCATGTTCTCCGTCTGCCGCTGGAACTGCTCCTTCTCGTAGACATATTCCTTCTGCAGCAGCTGTTTCTGCCTCATCAATTCCTGAATCATTGTGCAAAGACAGGTGGGTCGACTTTCGTTGGATGTCAGGCCATTAGGTTGCCGGGCAAGATACCCTCCCCCCTACAGCCCTTCGATGCGAGAAACGCGCTTCCAAGGTTCGCTTTTACGATACTCCTCGATGGCTGAGGACGGGACGCGCAGGGTGATGAAGTTGAGACTGTCGCCTCGCAGCATAGTGTCGTCGATTGTGGCCTCCGAGAGCTGCTTGATGCGACAATTGACGTTCGTCAGCCCGGGACAATGGGCAAAAGCTAAGTGCTTGATGGTGGTCACGCTGGCGGGAATATCGATGGATTTCAGACTGCTGCAGCCCCAGAAGGCCGACTCGCAGATAGTGGTCACGCTGGGGGGAATCGTGATGGCTGTGAGACCCGTACACTCTTGAAAAGCAGCTCGGTTGATGGTGGTCACTCCCGAAGGAATATCGACGGAGGTGAGGGCGCAGCAGTTCCAGAACACCCAATCTTCAATAGCTGTCACACTCGTCGGGATGGTGACGGACGCGAGGCTTGTGCATCCGTAGAAGACACCGCTCTCGAGCCTCTGTACCCCCTTGCTGATGGTGGCCGAAGCAAGGTTGCGACAGTTCTGAAAGGCCCATTCGCCAACGCTTGTCACGCTGGCGGGAATGGTGACGGCGGTGAGGTTGTTGCAGTTGGCAAAAGCCTTACGGCCAATCCTGCACACCGGGTACGCAGTACCTCTGTACGAGATGCCCGAAGCTATCCTTGCCTGCCCCTTGATGTGTGCAGTGTCGTAGCCGGTAACGAGAAGATGGCCGTCCTCAACGGAATACTTGACTGCATCGAGGTAGAAGTTTTCGTCGTCGATGGACAGGTAGGGGCTCCCGTCGGATGTGGTGCCGTCGTCGTTGATGATGACTTCGGGTTTGGTCTTCCCCATGCAGGCGCAGATGACACACAGCATTGGCATAGCCAGCAGCAGGCAGCAAAATGTCTTTCTCATATCGTCACTCTTTTCGGTTTCTCGGATTGTTTTCGTTCGGTCTTGGAGCGCAAAGGTACTACATTTATTTGATTCGGCCAAGGGACGTGGGGAAAACTCGCTCCGTAAGACATCCTTACGCAAGAAAAAAACGGAGTCGCGCTTGCCATTTTGGCGATTTCTTCGTAACTTTGCCCGACAAAAATACTTTGGAGCGATATGACATTCGGAATTGTGTATGTGGCCATTGTCCTCGTACTCATGCTCGTAGCACTCATGCGCGAGGCTCTGCGCCCAGGACTGATACTCTTCACCGCTGTAGTGCTCCTGCTCTGTGCAGGCATCATCAACCCCGAGGAGGCACTGAAGGGATTCTCGAACAAGGGAATGATTACGGTCGCCCTGCTCTATTTGGTCAGCGAGGGAGTGAGGAAGAGCGGACTGCTGGAACGGATAGTCTTCCGCATGCTGCCCACCAAGAACGTGACCGTCACCGGCGCCGGACTGCGCTTCTACCCCATCGTGTCGTTCATCTCGGCCTTCTTCAACAACACGCCCGTCGTGGTCATCTTTGCCCCGATGATAAAGAACTGGGCACGAAAGATGAAACTGTCGCCCACCAAGTTCCTTATCCCCCTGAGCTACGCTACCGTGATCGGAGGCATCTGCACCCTCATCGGCACGACGACCAACCTTGTGCTGCACGGCATGCTCATACAGGAACATCGCGACGAAGTGGCTGCCTTTGAGGAATCGCAGGGAGCAGTGAAGGGCATCCTGCTGGAGAACGGCATCGACGGCATGCACATGTTCGAACTGACGAAAGTGGGCATCTTCATCGCACTTGCAGGACTCGTCTATCTCATCTTCTTCTCGAAATACCTGCTCCCCTACGAGCGGCAGGCTGAGGAGGACGCAGAGGAACAGAGCATCGCGCCGGGCATGACGCGCTTCGAGGTGATGCTCAGCACCCGCTTCCCCGGCTTGGGAAAAACGCTGCACGACTTCGACTTCTACCGACACTACGGCGCCCACGTGAGGGCCATCCGACGAGGGGGAAACATCGTGGAGGGCGACTACATGAACAGCCCAATGACCCACGAGGACACACTCATCATCGACGCCGACGACTCGTTCATGAAGACGTGGGGAGACAGCCGCGTGTTCTGGATGATAAGCCGTCCGGGTGACTACGAACCACCTATGGGCACAAAGAAACGCTGGCTGGCACTCGGACTGCTCGTAATGATGATCGTGGGAGCCACTGTGGGCGAACTGCCCATCGTCACCGACCACTTCCACTTCCTGAAGCTCGACATGTTCTTCTTTGCCTGCATCACAACCATCATCATGGCTTGGACACGAATGTTCAACCCGAAGAAGTACACAAAGTTCTTCTCTTGGGACGTACTCATCACTATCGCCTGCGCCTTTGCCATCAGCGCCGCAATGACGAAATCGGGCTTTGCCGACTTTGTGGCCGGATATATTATCTCACTGACCGACGCCGTAGGAGGCAGCACATACGGCATTTACATCATCCTGGCCGCACTGTTCCTCATCACGAACATCTTCACCGAACTCATCACCAACAACGCAGCTGCAGCACTCGCTTTCCCTCTGGCGCTGGCCGTAAGCGAGAAACTGGGCGTGAACCCCATGCCCTTCGTCGTCTGTGTCTGCTTCGCCGCCAGTTCCTCGTTCTCCACCCCCATCGGCTACCAGACGAACCTCATCGTGCAGGGAGTGGGAGGCTACAAGTTCAAGGACTTTGCCCGAGTGGGGCTGCCGATGAACCTCATCGTCTTCCTCGTCAGCATCCTGCTCATCCCGATATTCTACCACCTAATATAAACCCTTAAACTAAACACTTACCACAATGAAAGTTCGCAAGTTTTCACTCCTGCTGCTCCTCCTGCTGACTGTCACACTGACCGCTTCGGCTCGCCGCACAGCCAACCACGTAGTAATAATAGGTATGGACGGATGGGGCTCATACAGTCTGCCAAAAGCCGACATGCCACAGGTGAAACAGATGATGGCCGACGGCAGCTTCACACTCCGCAAGCGCTCGGTGCTGCCCTCGTCGAGCGCAGTAAACTGGGCATCGATGTTCATGGGCGCTGCACCCGAAATGCACGGCTACACGACCTGGAACTCAAAAGTGCCCGAGATACCCTCATGGACAGTATGCGAGCACAACACCTTCCCTAGCCTATTCCACCTTCAACGTCAGGCTAATCCTCAGGCCGAAATCGGCGTACTCTACGAATGGACGGGCATCAAGTATGTGGTGGACACACTGGCACTCAACCACTATGCCGAAGCCATAGATTACGAACAGAAGCCCACACTGCTGGCCGAAATGGCCGAACGATACATCGAGGAGCGGAAACCCAACCTACTGGCCGTTTGTTTCAACAACCCCGACCATGTGGGACACGCTGCCGGACACGATACTCCCGAAATCTATGCCAAGCTGCACGAGCTGGACGGCTATGTGAAACGCATCGTGGAGGCCACTAAACGAGCCGGCATCTACGACGAGACTGTATTCGTGCTGACATCCGATCACGGAGGCAAGGACAAAGGACACGGGGGCAAGTCGTTGCTCGAACTGGAGTCGCCCTTTATCATCTGCGGCAAAGGTATCCGTAGGGGCCACGAAATAGAGGAAGCAATGATGCAATACGACGTAGCAGCTACCGTAGCCTACGCGCTGGGCCTGAAGCAACCACAAGTGTGGACCGGACGCCCCGTGATGAGTGCCTTCGGAAAGAAGGGCAAACGCTAAGACAGACAAAACACACGAAGCGGAGACAGAGAGAGAGCCGACGACTAAGGCCCTTCCACCTTGTAGTGACGGCCATCGAGAGAGTGGCGCACGAAGAGTTGCACGCTCAATGAAAAAAAAGAAAACATATGACAGAGAACATCTATCCGATATACGACCGCATGATGACGCGACAGGACAAAGAAACGCTGCTCGGACAACACGGCGTGATGGTCTGGTTCACAGGACTTAGCGGCAGCGGCAAGAGCTCCATCGCACTAGGTGTGGAGCGAGAACTGCACCAGAGGGGCATCCTCTGTCGCATTCTGGACGGAGACAACATTCGGGCAGGCATCAACAGCAACCTGGGATTCACGGCCGAAGACCGCAGGGAGAACATCCGACGCATCGCCGAAGTGGGAAAGCTGTTTGTGCAGACGGGCATTGTCACTCTGGCATGCTTCGTCTCGCCCACCATCGAGATTCGGCAGATGGCACAGGACATCATCGGGCCCGACGACTTCCTCGAAGTCTATGTCTCCACACCCATCGAGGAATGTGAACGCCGCGATGTGAAAGGTCTCTACGCGAGAGCAAGACGAGGGGAGGTGAAGAACTTCACCGGCATCAGCGCCCCCTTCGAACCACCACTCCATCCCGCACTGGACATCGACACCTCCGTACTCACCCTCGAAGAGAGCATACGCCCAGTCGTACAACTGATTATCCAACACAATAGCAATGAAAGAATATAGTCTAACCCACTTGCAGGAACTGGAGGCCGAGAGCATCCACATCATCCGCGAGGTGGCAGCTGAGTTCGAGAACCCCGTCATGCTCTATAGCATCGGCAAGGACAGCAGCGTGATGGTTCGGTTGGCAGAGAAAGCCTTCGCACCAGGCAAGGTACCCTTTCCGCTGATGCACATCGACTCGAAGTGGAAGTTTCGCGAGATGATTGAGTTCCGCGACGCCTATGCAAAGAAGTATGGCTGGAATCTCATCGTGGAGTCGAATATGGAGGCATTCAATGCCGGAGTAGGTCCCTTTACACACGGCTCAAAGGTGCACACCGACCTGATGAAGACCAAAGCGCTGCTCGACGCACTGAACAAGTACAAGTTCGATGCCGCATTCGGAGGAGCTCGCCGCGACGAAGAGAAGAGTCGGGCCAAGGAGCGCATATTCTCGTTCCGAGATCAGTTCAACCAATGGGACCCCAAGAACCAGCGCCCGGAGCTGTGGGATATCTACAACAGCCGCGTCCACAAGGGCGAGTCGATACGTGTCTTCCCGCTCTCCAACTGGACAGAACTGGACGTCTGGCAATACATCCGTCTGGAGAAGATCCCCATCGTGCCACTCTATTTCGCAAAGGAGCGTCCCTGTGTGGAGATTGACGGCAACCTCATCATGGCCGACGACGACCGCCTGCCGAAAGAACTTGTCCCAAAGATACATCCCCGCATGGTACGTTTCCGCACGCTGGGCTGCTGGCCCCTCACCGGAGCGGTGGAGAGCAACGCCACCACCATAGAGGAAATCGTGGAGGAAATGATGACCACCACCAAAAGCGAGCGCACCACCCGCGTCATCGACTTCGACCAGGAAGCCTCGATGGAGCAGAAGAAGAGAGAGGGGTACTTCTAAAGCCTCTCCCCCCGACCCCTCCTCAATAGGGAAGGAAGGTTGAGCCACAGCGAACAAGAAAGAAATGGAAAGGACGTTCTGGTATCAAACGGCACCTCTCGACAGATATGCTCTGTTTAAGGATTACGCCAAAAAGACAAGCATAATCCCACTACTGCAGAGAGAGAACTATGGCGCCACCTAACTTATGACGAAACGGGACGCAAATGGAGACGACAACACATAATAGGAGATTACATAGTAGATTTCGTTTGCCTCGCAGAAATGCTCATAATAGAAGTAGATGGAGCCTACCATGCCGAGAAAGAAAAGATGGAAGACGATAAGGTGAGGGCTCAATACCTACAGCGAATGGGATTCTCTGTTATCCGCTTTCCCAATGAAGAAGTTCTCTTCAATATAGAAAAAGTAATAGACAAGATAAAAGATAAAAAGAATAAGGTATGAAAGATAACACGCAGGGAGTTCCCCTCCCTATCGGGGAGGGGCTGGGGGAGAGGCCGGCCGGAGTCGATATCAAGGCATTCCTTGATGCTGACGAACAGAAGTCGCTGCTGCGCCTGCTGACCGCAGGAAGCGTGGATGATGGAAAAAGCACACTCATCGGACGACTGCTCTTCGACAGCAAGAAACTGTATGAGGACCAACTCACCGCACTGGAACGAGACTCACGACGAGTGGGGAACGCCGGAGCCGGACAGATCGACTACGCACTATTGCTCGACGGACTGAAGGCTGAGCGCGAAGAGGGTATCACCATCGATGTGGCCTACCGATACTTCTCGACCAACCAACGAAAGTTTATCATCGCCGACACACCGGGACACGAACAGTACACTCGTAACATGATTACAGGCGGCTCCACAGCCAATCTGGCCATCATCCTGGTGGATGCTCGCACCGGCGTCATCACACAGACGCGTCGCCACACCTTCCTTGTCTCACTTCTTGGCATCAATCATATCGTGCTGGCCGTGAATAAGATGGACCTCGTAGCATTCTCCGAAGAGGTTTTCACGAAGATTCGCGACGAATACCTGGCTCTGACCTCTCAGTTGGGCATCGAGGACGTCACCTGCTTCCCTCTCTCGGCGCTCGAAGGCGACAACGTGGTAGATCGTAGCGAACGCACTCCTTGGTACGAAGGTCCCTCGCTGCTCGACTTTCTGGAGACCGTCCCCATCCATCGCGACCGCAACATGCAGGACTTCCGCTATCCCGTGCAATACGTATTGCGTCCCAATCTCGACTTCCGCGGCTTCTCGGGCAAGATAGCCAGCGGCATCATACGCCGGGGCGACGAGGTCGTGGCCCTGCCCTCCATGAAGCGCAGCCGCATCAAGAGCATCGTTACCTATGAGGGCGAACTGGAGGAGGCCTTCTGCCCGCAGTGCGTCACGCTGACGCTCGAGGATGAAATAGACATCAGCCGCGGCGAGATGATCGTGCGCCCGGACAATGTGCCACACATAGGCCGCAGCTTCGAGACAATGCTCGTGTGGATGGACGAGGAGCCGATGGACCGCGGCAAGCAGTTCTTCCTGAAGCACAACACGAACACCACCCGCGCTACCATCGACTCACTACAATACCGAGTGGACGTGAACACAATGGAGCGCCTCGAGGGACGCGACTTCCGACTCAATGAGATAGGCTGTGTGCGCATCACTACCGCCAAAACACTCTTCTTCGATGCCTACACGAAGAACAAGGCCACCGGCGCCTTCATCCTCATCGACCCCATCACAAACAACACCTCCGCAGTGGGCATGATTGTCCGACCGCTCGAGATGGAGGACATCAATCAAGCCGACGTCCCCACACTCGACTTGCCCTATCTCGGTATCGGCAAGGAGCACTACGAGGCCATCGACCGAGCCGTGAAGGAACTCTCCCAGCAGGGATTGGAAATAAAGGTTATCAAATAGAAGAATACATGGGACTGCTGAAATTCGAGAATCTGCCGGTCAACCCGCTGGTCGGTGCCGACTGGCGGACGTTTAAGGAAATGGTCAAGGACCAGCCCATCGACCCCGGCTACCGCACAAAATACTATCTCACGAAGTCCATCTGCCGCCTACTCTCCGCGCTGACGCCCATTCAGGAGCGCCGTTACCGCCGCCTGCTGGCCGACAAGCCGCTCGAGCACGACCCGCTCTTCATCCTGGGCCACTGGCGTTCGGGCACCACCTTCGTGCACAACATCTTCGCCCAGGACCATCACTTCGGACACACAACCACATACCAGACCGTTTTCCCCCACCTGATGATGTTCGGGCAGCCGTTCTTCAAGTTCATGATGAACGTCTTCATCCCCAACCACCGGCCCACCGACGGCATGGAACTGACGCCCGACACACCGCAGGAAGAGGAATTCGCGCTGAACAACACGATGCCCTACTCCTACTACAACTTCTGGTACTTCCCCAAGTCGATGCTCGACTACTGCGACCGCTACCTCACCTTCGAGAAGATAACGCCCCAGGAGGAAGCCGCCTACAAGGAAGCCTTCCTGCGCTGTGTTAAAATTTCGCTTTGGAACACAGGCGGTACCCAGTATCTCTCCAAGAACCCGCCCCATACAGGCCACATACGGGCGCTGGTGGACCTCTTCCCCAACGCCAAGTTCATCTATCTGATGCGTAATCCCTACACCGTCTTCGAGTCCACCCGCTCATTCTTCACGCAGACCATCGCGCCGCTGAAGCTGCAGGGTATCAGCGACGACCAGATAGAGCAGTACGCCATCGAGGTATATCCGCGCCTCTACCGAGCCTATCAGGAGCAGAAGCAGTTCATCCCCAAGGGCAACCTCTATGAGGTTCGCTTCGAGGAGTTCGAGCGCGATGCCTTTACCACCACTCAGGACATCTACCAGAAGCTGCGTCTGCCCGGCTGGACAGAAGCCGAACCCGCCATCCGCGCCTACATCGAGAGCAAGCGCGGCTACCGCAAGAACCGCTACGAGTACAAGCCACGCACCATCCAGCTCGTCAATGAGCATTGGGGGCAGGCAATCGACGACTGGGGCTACGAGCGCCACTGAACAAGCTTGCTTCGACTCTCCCGGGCGGGAATAATAAACTCGCTCGATTATTTCACTTGAAGTGTGTTCTAATAATTAACAGATTCAGGTGGATAATCTTTGTCTATGCCTGTCTCTTTTTGGCCTAAGCATAGTTCAAAGCTATTTTTTAGAACCCGCCTTGAAAAAAAAGCTTTCCCACTTTCTTCCCGAAGGAGGTTCTCCGGTTTATCCCTCCAGCGTGATATTGTCGATGCAGTCCAGCGGCATCCCGCTCCCGTCCATCAGGAAGAGTAGGCGTTTCTTCAGGTCGATGTGCTTCACCCGTCCGACACATTCCTGATACGATCCGCCCAACTTGTGCCCATCGGGACGGAAGTACTTGACGCGGACGAATGGATGCTCGTCTATCTGCGCCAGCACGACCTGCAACGTGCGGTTCAGTTCCCCATACTCGCTGTCGCTCGGCCCCATCCACTCTTCCGAAAGCCTCTCTTCCTCGCTGAGGGCAGCATCGTAGCCCGTCAGCGCGGCAAAGGGAGCAAACTGCGCAGCGCGGCTGAGCATCGACATCTGTGAATGCCGCTTCGACACATGATGCGGCAGGTTGATTATATCTTCGTATTCGTCCACGGGAAAAGGGTTCAATAGTTCAAGGGTCTGGCGGTTAGTGGTTTTCGCACTAAATGCGAAACCGCATAGCCGAGCGAGCGATTCCGCCGTCAGCGTAAATGTTCCGCTCGGCTCTGCCGCTTGGTTTGTCCAAAAATGGCCAATAAATTAAGCCTTATGCCCGCCAATCTGTGCATTCCTCTCTCTCGCTGTCGCGCCCTCCTCGAAGCTGACCCCCTTCAGGATGGCGTTCTTGCCGAAACGGCGCTTGATGGCCAACTGAACCTCCTGCAAGCGTCGCTCCTTGGCCAGTTCGTTCTCCTCTTGCTTTCGTGCTCGTTCAGCCGCCTCGATGTCCTCGAAGAGGTCAAGTTGCACCACACGCCGCGTCGTTCTCAACACGTCCTCGCTCACTACATGATTGACCGTCACGTTGAGCCGACGTACCAGCAGGTCGCGATTTGCAATCCGGTCGAAGAGCTTTTTCGCAGCCCCGACAAGTAGTCGTGACGAAGAGGTGTGGCGGGCAAATCGCTCGGTACCCTGACTGTGCTTGGGCACTTGTCGGCCGTAGTGGTCCGACGTCACCTCGCCATGATAGAGGGCACGAATCTCTGGGCGCGTCAGGTTCTCCACATCGTAGCTCACGGTGAGCACCAGCTGATCTGCCTTCATCCGTCTCGCCACCAAGCTGAGCGCCATCGAGTCGGCCATCTCCTGCACGACGATTCGGGCATGCTTCCAGTCGTAGGGCGACTGCAGCACCTGTCCGCGACTCAGCGAATTACTCTCGGGCTTGTAGGTCTTCACCATCGCTATTGTGCAAGGCTCCCAACCCCAGGCATGATCGATGAGCAACTCGGCATTCACGCCGAAGAGGTGGTAGAGCAGTTCCTCGTTCTGCAGCGATAGGCGGGCTATCTGCCCCATCGTCTCGATGCCGTAGAGTGCCAGTCGCTGGCTCACTCCGTGCCCCACACGCCAGAATGCCGTCAGCGGCCGGTGGTTCCACAGTTTGCGTCGGTACGCCATTTCGTCCAGCTCTGCGATGCGCGCTCCGTCCTTGTCCGGTGCCGATTTCTTGGCCATGATGTCCATTGCCACCTTGCAGAGATACATGTTCGTACCGATGCCGGCAGTGGCCGTGATGCCCGTCTGCTGGAGCACATCGCGGATCATCGTCATTGCCAGTTCGTGAGGTGTCTGGCAATATGTGGCGAGATAGTCCGTCACGTCCATGAACACCTCGTCGATGCTATAGACGTGGATATCCTCGGGCGCGATGTATTTCAAGTAGATGCCGTAGATGCGGGTGCTCACCTCCATGTATCGGGCCATGCGTGGCGGTGCAGTCAGATAATCCACCTGCCAATCGGGATGCGCCTTCAGTTCCGTGTCCGAAGTAGAGCGTCCGGTAAGCCTACCCGAGGGAGAATGGCCGCATCGCTCGGCGTTCACTTCGCGCAGTCGCTGCACCACCTCGAAGAGTCGTGCTCGTCCGCTGATGCCATACTGCTTCAGCGAGGGCGTGACAGCCAGACAGATGGTCTTCTCCGTACGACTGGAGTCGGCCACAACGAGATTTGTCGTCAGTGGGTCGAGTCCACGCTCCACACACTCCACCGAAGCATAGAACGATTTCAGGTCGATGGCCAGGTAGACACGATGCGATTTTTCTTCTCTCATACTGCAAAGATAGTGCAAACGAGCGGAATGCCCAAAGAAAACAAGCGTTTTCTTTGGGCATTCCCGAGTGCAGCCTATCCTCGACCGAAGGTCAGAGTAGTGCAAACGAGTGGAACGACAAAAGAAAACAAGCGTTTTCTTTGGGCATTCCCGAGTGCAGCCCGCTCGACACCCTCACTGCAGTCTGCGTTCGCAAATCGAAACACTTGCGCAAGCGATTGCTTCTGCTTGCCTTCACAAATCGGGACACTTGCGCAAGCCGATTTAAGGCATTCAGAATCACAAGGCTCGCCGCCCCACACAAAGCAGCACGACGCTGCCAGCAGGAATGAGGATCGTGGAGGGCAAGCGTTTCATCTGTTCCGAACGCCCGTCAGTGCCATAACGGCCTATTCCCTGACGCGAAAGCGATGACAGTTCGGGGGGAAGAATCACCTGGAGTTCGCGCGTTTCGTCGCTGCAGTTGCCCAGAATGACGATGCCGCTCTTCTTGTCCAGTCGTCGCCAAGCACTCGCGATGACGGAGGGCATTTCGATGTTTCTGCTTTCATAGAAGTTCCAGGTGTCCCGGCAGGGAGGGTTCTCGCCAAGAAGCTGGGGAGCATGCACCATCTCGCCCAGATAGAAGTATTCGCGGAACTGATGTCGCAGCAGAGCCAGGGATTTCAGTAGCGGGAA
Source organism: Bacteroidaceae bacterium (assembly GCA_024680695.1). Classification (GTDB taxonomy): domain Bacteria; phylum Bacteroidota; class Bacteroidia; order Bacteroidales; family Bacteroidaceae; genus Physcousia. The sequence continues at coordinate 3,451 of JAILBW010000139.1, read as the reverse complement.
CCTGTCCTTGTCGTTCAGAATGTTGGCATCCATCCATCCCAGCTGCTCGCCGAAGACGAGGGACTGCATCATCTTCATGCGCGTTGCGCGTAGCGATTCCTGTCCGTTTGCGTAGCTTCGCCCGAAGAGCTGAATCATCCCACCATATACGGCGGCAAAGGCGGGCACTTGCTTGTCGTTCTGGAACTGCCAGGTGAGGAAGCCGTCCATCACGCCGGTGTATCCGTCGGCATTGCTTTCTGTGGTCAGCATCTTGCCCTCGGGCATCTCACTGCGGATGTCCTGCAGCAGTTCCGTATAGGCTGGCACCCACCAGTCGCCGCCGCCCGACGGGTGGCGATGCGTCGTGTCCCAACAGACTACGGGGGTGGCCGCAGCTATCTGGTCCATATACACGGCGTCAACGCCATAGCCACCGCGCTCGACAGGAGAGAGCAACGTGGTCACGACCTCCTTCATCTTCGCCCTCCACCGTTCCGTACTGGGGCACATGACCGCGAGTCTTACGCTGGAACCATCAGACTCTTTGCTTCCGTACTCCTCGATGTTTGGCTCACCGTTCTGCTGCTTGGTGGCTGACGGGAGTGCGAGTGTAGTGAAAAGCGAGTCGCGCAATCCGTGGTCGCGTGTGTCCCATAGGCGACCGTTGATGTATGGCATCACATAGACGCCCTCCTTCTGGAGTCGCTGTACGTCCTCGGCAAAGTGTGCGCGGGCAGGAATGTAGTGCGGGTAGTCGTTGTCGAAGGGAATCTGATGCCAGCTATACCAATGAAAGCCAATGGGAATCCCCATCGCACGGCGAAAAGCCGATATCTCCTCGACTGAGCCTCGTGCCCACACGCAGAGTTCCTTCATCCACAGCGGGGTGTTCCGGCGTCCGTGCTTGTTCATCTGCACGTTGGCGTACCAGAACGACTCCTCTTTCATCCACGTCTTGTAGATTTGGGCCGCGTCAAACCAATCTCCGTCGTAGCTGCGCAGTACGATGTCGCAGGGCGTGATGGAAGGCTGGCCGGCCGCAGGCGCACTGGCCGGGTAGCGGAATTCCATACGTGCACTCCCCCCGTCCTTGATGCTGAGACAGAGCGTCTTCATCGTTGCTCGCTTGTCATGAGCCGCATAGTAGAGTCCCCTGTTCTCCTTGTCCCACAGGGCAAACCAAGGCATAGATGCGCCGAATCCAGCGGGGTACTTGGCTTGGGATTCCACATTGTCGGTGGCAGCATCATAGACGAGTCCACACGAATAGGGATAGAAAACCTTGCTTCCGACGGGCAATTGTCGGAAGGCGATGGGGAAGAGCGCGGCTGAGTTTAGCTGTTCGCCTTGCAGAAGGCGACATTCCCCCCAGCTGATGTGCAGCCCATTGCAGGATTCCATGCATAGCTCCACCTGTGAGCCCTCTGCTGCCAGAAACGTCATCCGCACACTTTTCTTCCTCTTCTGTACAAGAATCATTTTCCATCCCTCCGTCGACGAGACGCTTCGTCCATCAAAACCAAGCACAAAGAGAGGCTGATTCTCGTCAATTCTCCACTCAGTGCCATTCTTGGGGCAAGACAAGGCTTTCAGGAAAGCCCCGCCGCCCTCGGCATCGTAGCACACCTCGGCACAGATGTTGTCATCACCCACCGTCACACTTTCCGGTTTGGCACTGCACAAACTGCCGACAAGCAGGCAGCCGCACAGGAGCAGATACGTCTTCTTTGTCCAGTTCATGTATTTAGAGGAGGCAGTTTAATAGTTAGCCGATGGAGGTTAACGGTCATTATTTGGCGAACCCGCCGCCAGTACTCCCCTCTCCTCGGAGAGGGACTGGGGGTGAGGCTGTTGGGGATGAGGCTGCACAGCGTGTTTCTCCACCATTTTCCGGATGTCTTCCCGTAGTCGCTGATAGGGCGGTGAGTCCTTGTAGCCGACGGACTTGCGCAGCATGATGTCGATAGGGCTCTGGCTGTGCTGATAGCTGGAGAGCTCGTTCTGCCGCTGGGTGTCGTGCTCGGCCAGATACTTGATTTCCTTCTCTCGCTCCTTGCGAAGTAGGCCGCAGACGGGGCCGAGAAGGGGCATGACGACGTTATCGAAGAGTGTGTGGCCCTGCATGTAGAGGTAGCAGGTTTCAGGCGTGAGGCCAAGGCCAAGGAGCTCTTCGCGCAGCGGGGAGTAGGTCTTCTTGCCCTGCGGGAAACGGTGTTGCAGCCAAGCCATCTTACGGTTTACGCGGCGACGGACGTACTCGATGGTGTCCTGCGGATGGTAGGGGTTGATATCGCGAAAGGTGACTGTCTCGGCGAAATCGTTGATGGAGAAGGCGTTGTAATGCCCGTAGCGATAAGACCAGATGTTCCACACAAAGAGCGGCCAGATGATAATGCTGTACTCGGTGAGGAAGGCTTCGAGGTTGATGATTTCGCGGTCGTTGAGAGTGCTCATGACGCAGGCTGTGTGGAGCGAGGGCGCGTAGCACTGGTAGTTTTCGATGGCATAGACGTAGGTGTGGAGGACGTAGGGGCTGTGGCAGATGAGGCGGCTCATCTCAGTGCGCCCCTGCATGAGCCAGTCGTAGTCGGCATCGACGCAGGCTATCATGTAGGCGCCAAGTCCTTCGCCGAGGCGTTCGGCGAGTGCCGACTTCTTGCCGCGCAGCAGCTTGGTGCGGTTGGGCAGCATGATTTCGAACCCGACCTCTTCGGTCTCGAATTCCTGCAGCACACTACGCCAGAAGAAGATGTCGTCGTAGCTCTCGACGTAAGCGACTATCTTCCTCCGCGCCTTCCTGGGACGTAGCCGGTTAGCCGACTCGATGTAGGCGCTGGTGATGTTTTCTGTGAGACGTTTTGCCATCGTAAAACGTTCAAGGGTTCAAGAGTTCAAGAGTTAGCCTCTTCCCAACTCTCTCCGAGGAGAGGGGGGAAGGGAAGTCTCTCCCTTTAGGGGGAGATTTAGAGGAGGCCTGTTCAATGGTCAACAGTCACGAAACGATGTCTTCGACGTCGGTGACGCAGTCGGCCCATCCGTCCATGATGACAGCGGGGCTGTGGGTAGTCAGGATTATCTGGGCGTTGGGATTGAGGTCGCGCACGAGTCCGATGAGCCGTTGCTGCCATTCGACGTGGAGGCTGACTTCGGGCTCATCCATGAAGAGGACGTAGGGACGGTGGTTCTGGACCAGTACAGAGAGCAGGATGATGAGCATCTGCTTCTCGCCACTGGAGAGCTTGTAGCAGGGGATGATCTCGCCGAGCGAGTCGAAGTATATCTCGTTCTTGTCGCGTCGGATGGTCTTGCCCGTCTCCTTGAAGAGGTCGTCCACGAGGTCCTGAAAGTGTATCTTGTCGTGGGCTATCTTCTTGGCCTTTGTCTGCGCGTCGGAGTCTCCGCCGGTGAAGAGTGCAACGATGCGGTTACTGAGGTTCACCTGATAGTCGAGGTACCTGCGCTGGAGCTG
>JAILBW010000122.1 GCA_024680695.1 Bacteroidaceae bacterium | reverse complement strand
AACACAGCCACCATCGTCATGTTGTCCATGAAGCGGGTGTGGTCATACTGCCATACGCGGCCTGCCATCAAGGCTGACTTCACGCCGGCCACCATCTCGTTCTGGGGTGACATATTCATCTCGGAAGCGAACACCAATTCTACGGCCGCTGTCGTAGGATTCTTAATGAGGTAGCCTTCTCCCGACTTCAGGACTGTCAGGTCACCGTTCCATGCACCATTCTTGTACTCGGCCGAACCCGTCTTACCCACAATGACTGCACCGTCGCCCAACGTATTTGCATAGGAGCTTCCGATGATGTTGGCAAGCTTGCGGTCGAAGAGATAGGGCGAACCTACCCAGTTCCATCCTGGTTTCAAGGTCACAGTAATTGTACCCTCAGCTGTGGCCGAGCCGTCGATGTTGTTCATATCGGTCACGGAACTGCCGTAGAGCAGGCTCTCCTGTGCGACCTTCATCTTAATCTTGTAGCACTGGGCCTGCTTGATACCTGCGGTGTTGTTCAGCGTACCGAACAGTCCCCATTGTGAATCGTTGTAGAGCAGGTCGTTCCTGGTACGAATCTCCGTCACGTTGGCGTAGATGGTGGCGAAATCGGCAGGAGTCACGATGCCAACGGGGTTGCTGCGCCACTGCCAGCCTTGGGCAAGGCTGAGCGGATAAGCAATCTCGAAGCGCAGTAAGTATTCGTCTTCGGGAGTGGTGGTAGCCGACTGATCATTCAGCTTTATGCGGTTTGTCCCGCTTTCCAACGCATTCACGTACACATAACAAGGAATCTGAGATGTGAATTCATAGACAATCTGGCTTTGGGTGGCACTCTTCTTGGTGGTCGTGAGCAGGGCTCCCCACTCTCCATCGAGTCCGTTAACCATTTTAACGGTAATATCGTTCGGGTCGAAGGTGGCGCCTGCGGGCACCGGAGTCAGCGTGAGGGTGCCCGTCTTTCCGGCTACAGCATTTGTCACAGCCACATCAAAGCCCAACAACGTGGTCTGGTTCGTTACCACCACTTTGAACTGAGCTGTCGAGGACTTGTACTGCAATGCATCAGCGCTCACGCCCCATTCATCGTAGTTGGGCCATGAGAGGTTGATGGTAAAGGTGGTCGTACCCTCTGCCACAGCCGTGTATGTACCTGTCAGGCCAGACATGCTGATGGCCGCACCATCAGCCCTTACGGATGTGCCGCTCACGTTGACTGAGCAGTTTTCGAAGTTCGAGCCATCACCGTTCAGCTGCACGTTGCCCTGCACAAGGGGAGTGATATCCGTGGCAATGCCATCCTGGAGCGAAGTGGTAATGCTGTTCTGAGCGATAATGGCCTCAGTGGTGGGACTCAGAATCTCCACAGTAATCTGTGCGGTAACACTCCCGCCATCGGTAGCAGCACTATTGGCACCATTGGCCTTTACTGTCACGGTGGCAGTTCCTTTGGCCTTAGCGGTGAACGTCGTGTTCCCAGTCTTCGTAATCAGATTGCTGCTACCCTCATCTACCGTAATCTCATAGGTCTTGTCGGTGGCATCTTCGGGGAAAATCTTAATCATGCGGGCCATACGCTCATAGAGCTTCACATCGCCCACATTGGCTCTGAAGGTATCTCCGAAGATAGATTTATCGATATAGATGCGATCCACTGGTACGATAACGGTCACCGTAATCCATCCTTCGGGATACAGCTTGCTACCATCTTTTTTATTTACGTATGGGCGTATTTTCGTTGTGCCGGAACCTATGGGTTCGTAGTATCCAGCTTCATCACTCCAACGCAGAATGCTTCCTTGCTGATCCTCTGTTTCCCACTTCACCTCGTCGCTCGAGCCTTCGGGGACGAGTTTGTAGGAAACGCCCGGCTGCATAAAAGCAGATACTGCGCCATTGTCATTCTTGTTCACCTTGAGATAGGTCTGAATCAGGTTGATGCCCGTAGCATACTGCACAACATCGAACATGCAAGTGGCCAGAGGCATTCCCGTGCCAGCTGTGCTCATCAACGACAGCATGAGACCCGTGCAAGGCGACACACCGGTCAGCTTGGTGTTATTATCGATTTTCGCATAGTTGCTAGCGTCCCCAGAATCACCGTATGTCACCCGCCATACCAGGTTGTCGGGCATCGTGGCACCTTCATCTACGGTGACGTAGTTCTTCAGGATGTAGCTCTGACCCACTTCCACTTCTTTAAGTGTCAAGGTGTAGCTGGTAGGAACAGTCAGCGTCAGCACGATAGGATTGGAAGGTTCGCCATGCGTCTCTCCGTCGAATTGAAGCGTGGTGCCGAGCGTGTATTCCAGACCACTGTCGGGGTCAAAGACCTTGAAGGTAATGGTCTTTCCCATGTCGGCGCTCTTATCACCAGCTACACGAATGGTGTAGTTGTTGCCCGAAGCCGTAGTAGGAGCACCCGTTGCCTCGGTACCAACGTCAGGATAGACCGAAGCACGGCATTCATCGCCGATGAAAGCGGCAATGTTCAGAGAGGGACTGGCGAGGTTCGACGTGAGCGTTGCGTAAACGACGGTCTCGTGGTTGTACGAATTACCATCCCCTACAATCGGTTCGGTTCCACGCCAACTTTGTGCCTGCATGCCCAGCGTGGTGAGCATCAGTAGCAAGAAGGAAAACATTTTTTTCATAAGCGTAACGTTTATTGTGAATGATAGGTTAAAGTTTTTATGTTATTATTTGTTGTAAAAAGTCGTTTGTAGTGCAAATTTAAGTTAAATACACGCGCGCAATATTGTATATTTGTTACAAAAAACTGTATAATGCGAGCAAACTGTTCATTTTAACCCTATTTCCTGCTTTCGGACCGTATTTTTGCTATGTATTGAGTGGGCGTAAGGCCAAAATAATCGGTGAAAGTATGCGTAAAGTGCGCGTGGTCGAAGAAGCCGCACATTTCCGCCACATGCGCCACACTGTAGCGTGGATAATAATCCAACATCTGTAAGGCCCGCCGGAGACGAAGCAGCATGATGTAGTCCGACGGAGTAAGGTCCAGATAGGATCGAACGTCTCGACGAAACTTGCTGGGAGTAATACACAGGCGAGATGCAATCGCATTGATGGTAGGTGCCCCCTCGCGCATTAGCTGTCTCACAGCATCCTCCACGCGTGAGAGAAATTCTTCCGTCTCGCTGTCCATAGGGACAGAAGCGAGCTTTGATTTTAACTGTTCGTATCTATTCATACGGCAAAGTTAGCCTTTTGTATCTATGGAAGGCTTGTATATTTCATGCGAAAATTTGTATATTTGTAACAAAACACGCAAAAAAGAGGGGAGCGCAGTGTAACATTATAGAATTGCGAGTAATTTTTTTGTATCTTTGTACGCTGAAACTGAAAAAAATGCGCTAAACATGATATCAAACCGCAATTCATTATTCCGCATGTGGCTACTGCCACTGCTGCTTTTTTCCCTTGTGGGTCGGGCCGATACACTTTCCGAGGTGGATTCCTTGTTGAACATCTATGCCGAGGCGCGAGGGGCTGAGCGTCTTTCCGCTGGCAAACAATTGCTCGACATCTACACCGAGACAGCCGTCTTCTTTGGCGAACCGCCCACCATTGGGGAGGAGATGCCTCGCGAAGAAGCTGACATGAACGTATGGTTCGGCACAGAACGCTTCTTCGTCACCGTGTCGTATTTTACAAAAGCGCTCGATTTCATCGAACACGCCATGCCGATAGCCAAGGATAATAACACGGACATCCATGCGACACTGCTCTGCGACCAGAGCTACTGTCTGTACAAGACGAGCGACTATACGCATGCCATCGAGACAGCAGAGGAGGCAGTGCGACTAAGCAAGAGAACCAACAATACGATGCAGCTGTCTCGCGCCTATCTCTATATCGCGCTGGTGAACTACAGCCTGAGAAACTACGATGAGGCTGTACGATGGGTGGAGAAGTCGGTCGAGGAGAATGCACGAATGGACGTTAACGTACAGACACACAACGTGCTGGGTGTAGCATGCGAGCTCTATACAGGAGCCAGGCAGACGGAGCGCGCCATCGAGTGCGGATTGCAGGCCGTGAAGGCTGCCGAGGCCATCGACTACCAGCCAGGGGTGGCCAACCATCTGACACAACTTGCATACGCATACGACCGGGCAGGCGAATACCAACACGGACTGGAGGTGGCACAACGAGCCATAGAAATCGTAAAGGGCATCGAGCCACTCGACCGTAACCAATTGGCCATCAGCCTAGAATTCTTGGCATGGAATCTGCTTGACCTTGGCCGCTATGCCGAGTCGGCTGACGCTCTGCGCGAGGCCATCGACTTCGAGCAGCAGGTGGGCAATACGAGCGCTGTGCGCTATGACTACCGCACATTGGCCGAGGCGCTGGAACCCATCGACCCGCACGAGGCACTGAATGCCATGAAGCAATATGTCCACCTGAACGACTCTATCCACACGGCTGAGCTAAAAGCACTGACAACCAAGGCAAACGCCGAGCTGGACAACGACGAACTGAGGGAGGAAAATGCTCAGGAGCGGAGGCAGAATGCCATAATATTGGCGACATCGTTGCTGGTGGGTGCCATGCTCGTTTTGGCCATCCTCTCGTTGCTGTTTGCCTTCCGGCAGAAGAAACGCTCGGCCGAGATGCTGCAACGCCTTACCAAAGCGCGCGAGGAATTCTTCACTAATGTAACCCACGAATTCCGTACGCCGCTCACCATCATACTGGGCGTAGGGCACGACCTGCAGAAGGAAACGCCTCTGGAAGGGGAGCATCTGCAACAGGCAGGCAGACTCGTAGAACGTCAGGGACAACGCTTGCTCGCATTGGTCAATCAGCTATTGGACATCTCGCGGGTGCAGTCGGCTGTAGGCAACGCCGAATGGACGTTTGGAGACATGACGGCCTACACGGCCATGGTGGTGGAAAGCTTCGATGAAATGGCACATCAGAAGGGTATAAGCATGAACTTCACATCCGAGCCAAGCAAGATTGAGACCGACTTCGTGCCCGACTACCTCTACAAGATGCTCGGCAATCTGCTCGGAAACGCACTGAAGTTTACGCCAGAGGGCGGTAGTATCAACTTATCTCTGCGGCAAGAGGGCCGACGCATCCTGATCGACGTGGCGGATTCGGGCCGTGGCATCGAGGCCAACCACCTGGCGCACATCTTCGAACCATTCTATCGTATCGACGGCGCAGATGGCAAGGGCACGGGCGTGGGACTGACGCTGGTGCAACAGATTGTAGCCAAACTGGGAGGTAAGATTGATGTGGAAAGCACACCTGGAGCAGGCACCACCTTCCATGTAAGCCTACCACAAAGAAAACAGCAAAAAGGCGCCATTTCATCGACAAAAATTGCGCTGCCTGCCGATGCGTATCCCATGGAAATGACAACAACTGTAGAAGAAGTGTCAGTGGAAGGAGCAGAGGAGAGCGACGAAGAGAAACGCCCAGTGGTGCTCATCGTCGAAGACAATGCCGACGTGGCAAGCTACATCGGCCAGCAGATAGCTGGAGAATATGCGCTGCACTATGCCGCCGACGGAGAACAAGGTATCGCACAGGCCCGCGCACTGGTGCCCGACCTCATCATTACTGACCTGATGATGCCTCATACCGATGGAATGGAGCTATTGCATACCCTGCGCACCGACGACGTGACGAATCACATCCCTATCATCGTGGTCACGGCGCGCGCTACCGATGCCGCCCGCATGCAGGTCATCGAGGCTGGTGCCGATGCATACCTGACGAAACCCTTCAGCGCCGACGAACTGAGGCTGCGCGTAGAGAAACTGCTGGAAATGCGCCGCCTGTTGCAGCGTCGCTACGCAGCAACCATCACGTTGCCCGAAAAGGAGACACCCGCCGAACAACCTGCGCCAGAGGCCGAAGCTACACCTCACTTCGACACCATGTCGGAAGCATTTATGAAACGCATGGAAGAGACCACAAAACAGTTCATCCGACAGGGAAAGGGAAACGTGGAACAGATAGCCAGCGAACTGTGCATGAGTCCCTCACAACTGCGACGCAAGCTAAAGGCCGTTATGGGAATTGCCCCAAAGGAATATGTACTGCGCCTGCAGCTCGAAATGGCTCGCGACATGCTGCTTCGTCATCCGGAACGTACGACCGCCGATGTAGCCGAACGCTGTGGATTCTACGACCTGGCACACTTCACCCATGCGTTCCGCAAGATGTACGACACCACACCTGCAAAGATTAGGAAAACCCGAAGCTGAAAAAAGCCTCTCCCCCTGCCCCTATATGGTTTTCTCGCGCGCGCACTTAGTATTTTTCTGCAGTTTTTGCTGCAGAACCTACACCACTACATAATAATCAACTGAAATACTGAACGCTACATAGGTGTAAGTTTTGGTGTAGGCAAGGCAAAAGGTGTAAGCAAATGCCTTCCAAAACCCCTCTAAATAAGAAATAGAACAACATTTTTGGGGCGATCTGCCCCCGCGGAGATTGTTTTGGAGGAGGATACACCGCCGTCGGCACATTCAGCACTTGCGCAAGTTTTGCCAAACACTAAAGCAAGTAATGGCCGATACTTGCGCAAGCAAACGCTCCCGCTTGCTGCAGTTTTTCAAATACTGACGCGAAACTTTTCGACTTCATGAAGAAGTCCACTTTAACAAGAAGGGACGACAGGCTACAAACGGAGGCGACCGCTCGGCAGTATTCTATCGCACTTTTGGTGTCTTTTCCCCGAAAAGCAATAATCCTTCATTATATAGTTACTCTCCTTCCTCGGGAAAGCGGCCATAGATATCCTTGAAGGCATAGAAGTAATAGTCCTCGGGTGCAATGTTGGGAAAGATGGCGTTGAAGAGGTGGGCCGTTGTCTCGCGGCTCACGGAAGGTGCCTCTTTCAGGTAGTGCAGGTAATTTTCCGGATCGTCCATGTTATAATAGCAGAAGGCAAGGTATGGTATTACGGCGCGCGCCTCGTCGTGTCCGTACAGCCTGAGCAGCGTCTGCAGAATCTTTGCACATTCCGCATAGTACTCCGCCTCGCCATAGGCGATGCCGATGAGCATCATGGTGTTCTGCTTGTCCTCGCTCGCGTCCAGCGCCTTCTCGAAGTGCTTTTGCGCATCTTTCATCCTGCCGTTCTCGAGATATATCTGCCCGAGCACCAGTTCGCTTTCGAACGATATTTCGTCATTGGCGATGGCCGTAGCCTTGTCCAGCGCTTCAATGGCCTCCTTGACATGATGAAGCTTGCTCTCGACGTAGGACTGTTGCAGGTAGATGTGCACCTGTTCCTGCGACATTTCGTGTCCGACCTCGTTAGCCCGCTTAAGCGCCTCGGAAGCCTCTTCGAGTCGCTCCATATTTATCAGGCTCAGTGCGTCGTAGTAGTACACAACATCGTCGGGACCGCTCTCCTGCAGGATGCGCTGATAGAGTTCATGAGCCTGAGACATCTCGTTGAGGTGGCACAGACAGTTGGCCTTTGTAAGCATTGCCTGCCGATTGTTGTCCTGAACGGCCAGCACATACTCGGTGCTTTCGATCGCATCGCGATATTGCTCTTGCGCAACCTGTATCTCGGCCAGCATGTTCCATGCATCGGCATTGTAAGGGTCACGGTCGAGCAACTGGTTCAGTTCGTCGGCCGCCTTGGCATTCTCCCCCATCGAGAAGAGCACATCGGCCATCAGGTAACGTCCTCTTGCGTTTCCGGGAAACTCGCGCCGCAGACGATCTGCCCACACCTTGCCCTCCTCCCACTGCGCATAGTCGAGGAAGAGACCGATGGCATCCTGCAGGAAACCGGCGCGATCCTCACTAATCCCATTATAGGTCTCGTCCAGCAGGCGCGACGCTTCCTTGCCCCGCTGTTCGCGCAACAACAGCTCAGCCTGCAGGAAACGCACCTCCTGGTCTTCCTTATCAGGAATGTCCTCGAAGAGACGATAGGCCTCGTCCATATTGCCCTGGAACATTTGTTGCCGTACGAGGAATACCTGCGGATCCACGCTCTCGGGATGCAGTTTCCGAGCCAGCGAAATGGCCTGCGAGGCTTTTTCGTCCTCATGGATCACCATGTAATACTCGGCGATATCCGTCAGTTCATCGGCATCCATGTATGGCTCGCGGCCGTCGTCGCAGGCATCCTCATACTGGGTGAGGAGCGCTTGAAACTCCGGGTCGTGAAAGTATTTCCAATCGTCTTCGTTCACGGGCTTTCTGTCTTTTTTGGGGTGAGAGGGTTATCTCCAAGTGTCCTTCAGGCCGACGGTGCGGTTGAAGACGGGGTGCTCGGGTGTGGAATCGGGATCGACGTTGAAGTACCCGATGCGCTGGAACTGCAGGTAGGAGAGGGCGGGCATCTGGGCGGCGAACTCCTCGACATAGCAATCCGTGAGCACCGTCAGGTTGTCGGGATTCAGCATGCGGGCCCGCGCCTCGGCGTAGTCCAATCCCTCCTCGTCCTGAAGACGTACCAGCTCGTCGCGCGGGTTCTCGACCTTCCACAGCCTGTCGTAGAGGCGCACCTCAGCCTTTATGGCATGGTCGCAGCTGACCCAGTGGAGCGTCTTTCCCTTTATCTTACGGTCGGCGCCAGGCATGCCGCTGCGGCTCTCGGGATCGTAGGTACAGTAGATTTCCTCGATGTGGCCCTCGGCATCCTTCTTGCAGCCGGTGCACATCACGATATAGGCATTCTTCAGCCGCACCTCTTTTCCGGGAGCCATCCGCATGAACTTCTTCTCGGCCTCCTCCTGGAAATCGTCGCGCTCGATCCAAATGTCGCGGCTGAAGGTGATGGTGTGCGTATTGCCCTCCGTGATGGTGTTGCCTTCGGCATCGCGCAGCTCGGGGTTGTTGATGGCGACGAGCTCTTCCGTCTGTCCCTCGGGATAGTTCGTGATGATGACATGCACGGGACGAAGCACAGCGCTGACTCGCGTCGAACGGCAGTTCAGGTCGTCGCGCACGGCACTTTCCAGCAACGCCATCTCGTTCAGTGCATCGTAGGTGGTGTAGCCGATCTTATCGATGAACTTCTGTATGCTCTCGGGGCTGTAGCCACGACGACGGAAGCCGCAGATGGTGGGCATGCGCGGGTCGTCCCATCCGCTCACCAGACCATCGGCGACGAGTGCTCGCAGGTTGCGCTTCGAGAGCAGGATATAGTTCAGATTAAGCTTGTTGAACTCCGTCTGGCGCGGACGATTGTCCTCGATGTCGGCAGTCTCGCCCTTCCACTCCTTCATCCAGGTGACGAAGAGGTCGTAGAGGGGTCTGTGCTCCACAAACTCCAGAGTGCACAGCGAGTGGGTGACACCCTCGAGATAGTCGCTCTGTCCGTGGGTGAAGTCGTACATGGGATAGGCATTCCAGCGGCTGCCAGTGCGCAGGTGCGGGATGTTCAGCACTCGATAGAGCAGCGGGTCGCGGAAGAGCATGTTGGGATGGGCCATATCTATCTTGGCGCGAAGCACAAGCGTGCCGGGCGTGGCCTGTCCGCTATTCATAAACTCGAAGAGGCGCAGGCTCTCCTCGACGGGACGGTCGCGGAAGGGGCTGTTCGTGCCGGGCTGCGTGGTGGTTCCCTTTTGCTGGGCAATCACTTCGGCGCTCTGCTCATCGACGTATGCGCGTCCCTGCTGGATGAGCCAGACGGCAAAGTCCCAGAGTTCCTGGAAATAGTCGCTGGCGTAGAAGACATGGTTCCACTGGTAGCCCAGCCACTTGATGTCCTGCTCGATGCTCTCGATGAATTCGGTGTCCTCCTTAGTGGGGTTGGTATCATCGAAGCGCAGGTTGCAGGTGCCGCCATAGCGACGGGCGATGCCAAAATCCAGCGCAATGGCCTTGGCATGACCGATGTGAAGGTATCCGTTGGGCTCGGGTGGGAAACGTGTCTGGATGCGACCTCCGTTCTTACCCTCGGCAAGGTCTTTCTCTACTTTCTGTTCGATGAAGTTCAGGCTCCTCTTCTCTGAGCCTTCGGTGTTCGTTGCAACTGACATCGTATGATTATTTTGATTTAAAGATTTACCATTTGGCATTTTACTTTATCGTGGCATAGTAGCCCAGCTTGTAGAGCTGGAACACCCAGATGCGGGGACGAAGGGAGAGCAGGTTGCGGCGTTCGGCCTCGGCCAACCGGCGGTGAAGGAAACGCAGACATCCAGCCAGGCCCATGCACTCGACGCAGCGGTAGGCGGCAAGCAGGGACGAAAAGCCGCGTAGCTCGCCACGCTTTTCGTGCAGGGTGCGCAACTGCCGTTCGGTCTTTCGCAGGAAGGTTTCATTGTCTTCCAGTCCCATATTCAGCAGGGGGTTCTCAATGTGACGGATGCGAATGCCACTGGCGCGGAAAGCCTTGCCGGCCAGCGTGTCCTCGTAGCCCGAGAGGCGCACCGTTTCGTCGAAAGGACAGCGGAGCATCGTCTCGCGCGGAATAAGGAAATTGAATGTGCGAAAGTTCTGATAGGGATGCTTGTTGCGCTCCTTGGCCGTGAACCGCCTCTCGGCCCGCTTCTCGTAGGTCCATCGCAGGCTTACCGAGGCGTCGGGCAAAGTGGCCGCATGGCAGATGCTGCCACAAAGCACCTCGTCGGTGGGCAGTTGCTTCAGGTATTCGGCAAGGAAACTGCTACGCAAGGGCAAGGCATCGCAGTCCAGAAAGAGGAGATACTCGCCAGTCGCCTCGCGGGCAAGCCGATTGCGCATGGCCGCAGCACCACGGTTCTCCTGCTGCCGCACCACCCGCACACGCTCCCACTGAGCGAGGTCGGACAGATAGGACTCCGACTGGTCGGAGGGTGTACAGTCGTCGCCCACGATGATTTCCTCATCGTCGGTCATCAAACGGCACAGCGCTCGAACCAGCGGACGGGGGTCGTAACAGTAGCACGGAATCAGAATGGACAGTTTCATGGGTGCAAAGGTACGAATAAGCGAGCGAAAACGCAAATGTATTTGCAGTTTTCCGAGCGAGAGCACCTTCGACGAAGGGCAAAAGTATGCACTCAGGCCTGCCGCTTCGCCTTTAATGCAAGGAACAAGCGAACAAAAGACAAATCCGCCGATAAACACCTGCTTGCTGTCGCACCGGTTCCTGCTTGCTGTCGCACCGGTTCCTGCTTGCTGTCGCACCGGCTCCTGCTTGCTGTCGCATCGGCCCCTGCTTGCTGTAGTATCGGCCCCTGCTTGCTGTAGTATCGGCCCCTGCTTGCTGTAGTGTTTATCATGCTAATACTTTCGGTAAAAAGCGGGATTCGTTGGGGCCTTTCCGAGCGAGAGCAGCTTCGACGAATGGTCAAGGATGGTGCAAATGAGCGGAATGACAAAAGAAAACCCCAGATTTCCTTTGCCGTTCCACGCATTTGCGCTATCTTTGCACCCGAAAAAGGCGCCCCTGTAGTTCAATGGATAGAACTGCGGTTTCCTAAACCGTCAATCCGGGTTCGATTCCCGGCGGGGGTACGCTGGAAAAAGACGCATACAAGCAAACGCACATTCGCATGGAATGAGGGGAGTCCACACGCAGGACCCTCCATTTTTTTAGAGTAATTATTATGGCAGACACATTGGAAGTGAAGGAACTGGACCAGGTGGTGGTCCGCTTCTCGGGCGACAGCGGCGACGGAATGCAGCTGGCCGGAAACATTTTCTCGACAATCTCGGCAACGGTGGGAAACAGCATCAGTACGTTTCCCGACTATCCGGCCGACATACGCGCCCCGCAAGGGTCGCTCACAGGCGTGAGCGGCTTTCAGGTGCACATCGGAGCCGATCAGGTGTTTACGCCTGGCGACCAGTGTGACGTACTGGTGGCCATGAACGCCGCCGCCCTGAAGACACAATACAGATTTGCCAAGCCAGGTGCAGCAATCATCATCGACACGGACTCCTTCGGCCCCAAAGACTTGGAGAAGGCTCAGTTCAAGACAGAGGACTACCTCGGCGAGATGGGCATCGACCCCGACCGCGTAATTGCCTGCCCGCTGACCACGATGGTGAAAGACTGTCTGGCCGAGAGCGGAATGGACGTAAAGAGCATCCTCAAGTGCCGCAACATGTTCGCGCTGGGCCTCGTGTGCTGGCTCTTCAGCCGCGACCTGGACATTGCCTTCAACTTTCTCCGCGAGAAATTCGCCAAGAAGCCGGAAGTTGCAGAGGCAAATATCCGCGTAATACAGGCTGGATATGACTACGGGCACAACACCCACAGCTCGGTGGCCAACGTGTATCGCATCGAGACAACGCACAAAGTGCCCGGACGATACATGGACATCACGGGCAACAAGGCTACGGCATACGGTTTCATCGCTGCTGCCGAGAAGGCAGGCCTGAAACTCTATCTGGGTTCCTACCCTATCACGCCGGCTACCGACGTGCTTCACGAACTGTCGAAGCACAAGAGCCTGGGCGTGACGACCGTGCAATGCGAGGACGAGATTGCAGGCTGCGCCTCGGCCGTCGGTGCATCGTTCGCCGGCGCACTGGGCGTAACCAGCACCAGCGGCCCGGGCATCTGCCTGAAGAGCGAGGCAATGAACCTGGCTGTCATCATGGAACTGCCGCTCGTAGTGCTCGACGTTCAGCGTGGCGGACCTGCCACCGGACTGCCCACCAAGAGCGAGCAGACCGACCTGCTGCAGGTGCTCTTCGGACGCAACGGCGAGAGCCCCATGCCTGTCATGGCAGCCATAAGCCCCACCGACTGCTTCGACGCAGCCTACGAGGCATCGAAGATGGCACTCGAACACATGACGCCTGTGGTGCTGCTCACCGATGCCTTCGTGGCCAACGGCTCGGGTGCCTTCCGCCTGCCCAACCTCGAGGACTATCCCGCCATACGGCCACCTTACGTGCCAGAGGAACTGAAAGGCAGTTGGACGCCATACATGCGGGCCGAGAACGGCACACGCTACTGGGCCATACCCGGTCGCGAGGGATTTGAACACATCCTGGGCGGACTGGAGAAGGACGACAAGACGGGAGCCATCAGTACGAACCCCGAGAACCACGACCTGATGACACGCAAACGTGCCCAGAAGATAGCAAACATCCCAGTACCCGACCTCGAAGTGCTGGGCGACAAGGACGATGCCGAACTGCTCATCGTAGGCTTCGGCGGCACCTACGGCCACCTGCGGGCCGCAATGGAGGAGATGCGCCAGAAGGGCCACAAGGTGGCAATGGCACAGTTCCGCTACATCAACCCACTGCCCAAGAACACCGCCGAGGTGATGCGACGCTACCCGAAAGTGGTGGTGGCCGAGCAGAACATGGGCCAACTGGCTGCCTGGCTCCGAATGAAGGTCGATGGATTCGTGCCCTATCAGTACAACGAAGTGAAGGGACAGCCGTTCCAAACGTCAGAACTCGTTGCCTCGTTCAGCAAATTAGTTAATTCTTAATCTTAACAGACATGTTTACCGCACAAGATTATAAGAAAGGCCAGCCGCGTTGGTGTCCGGGATGCGGAGACCACTTTTTCCTGGCATCACTCCACAAGGCAATGGCCGAGATAGGCGTAGCCCCATACGACACAGCCGTCATCAGCGGCATCGGTTGCAGCAGCCGACTGCCCCACTACATGGCCACTTACGGCATGAATACCATTCACGGACGCGCCGCCGCCATCGCCACAGGATGCAAGGTGGCTAACCCGCGACTGACCGTATGGCAGGTGAGCGGCGACGGCGACGGACTGGCAATCGGAGGCAATCACTTCATCCACGCCAACCGCCGCAACATCGACCTGAACATGATACTGCTCAACAACCGCATCTACGGACTTACCAAAGGGCAGTACAGCCCCACCAGCCCGCGTGGCTTCGTGTCGAAGAGCAGCCCCTATGGCACCGTAGAAGATCCCTTCCGCCCCGCTGAGCTGTGCTTCGGCGCGCGCGGACACTTCTTTGCCCGCGCCGTGGCCACCGATGCACCAGGCACCATCGATATTCTGAAGGCAGCCTATGCCCACAAGGGCAGCAGCGTTTGCGAGATTCTGCAGAACTGCGTAATCTTCAACAATGGCACACACGACAGCGTATATAGCAAGGAGGGACGCGCCAAGAATGCCATTTACGTACAGCACGGCAAACCGCTCGTCTTCGGCGAGAACAACGAATACGGACTTGTGCAGGAGGGATTCGGACTGAAAGTGGTGGAAATCGTCAAGGACGGATACACACTGGACGATGTACTCGTACACGACGCCCACTGCGAAGACAATACGTTGCAGCTGAAGCTGGCCCTAATGGGCGACGGCGACGGATTCCCCATTGCGCTGGGAGTGATACGCGACGTTGAGGCACCCACATACAACGACGCCGTAGAGGCACAGATTGAGGAGGTGAAGGCAAAGAAGCCCTACCACACGTTTGCCGAACTCTTAGAGACTAACGACATCTGGGAGGTGAAATGATAACAGAGTGAGAGCCGGACATTCGCCCGGCTCTCTTCGTATTCTTTAGAATATCGTGCGCGAGAAGGTAATGCTCAGCATAGGATAGCAAGTGAACTTCTTCGCCATCTTCACCATGTCGCCCACTTTGCCGCGAACGTCCGACACATCGCGCGTCAGGTCAATGCGCTGAGGCGTAACGTCCTCGAAGGTTGTGTAATCATCCTTGCGTAGCCACGTTGTGTCATAATAATAATAGGTGTCATCCTCCTCCACAGACTTCAGTTTATAGACATTGTCGACATAAACATGTGGTTTGCCTCCCCAGAACATCACGCCCCCATCCACTGAGAGTTTCCACTTGCCATCGGGCGAGAGGGAAGTATTGTAGCCCAGTCCAATATAGGGACGGAACTTGTTCACACACATTTCGGCCTTAGCGCTATAGTTGGCATTGGGCACCATCATGGCTTTCTCGCCGTCGGCGAAATGGCCAAGAGGCATGCCCATCATACCATAGCTGATGAGCCTGTCGTCGAAGCCAGGAGGCAAACTTGCATCATGCATAACTCCATGACTGTCCTCATACTGCAGCATCGACTCGCCTTTGCACGCTTTATTGTATAAGGAATTATAGATATTCACAGCGGCCAGCGTAGGCGCAGCATCCTCGGCATTCAACGCCTTGCCGATGCGAGAGGGTCCAGCGTAGAAGCCAAATGTAACGTTCCAATGCTTGTTGTTCGGAATGGGAAAGACATCTACAAGGAACTTGAAGTTGCTCCATGTAGGTTGCATGTCCATATCGACATTGTCCTGCATCTCAGTGCCCGTGAAATTGCGCATCAAATCCTTCATTCTTCGCCGCTGACTGTCATTGAACGTCATGCCGTTCATCTCGATGCCAAAGTTGCTGGTCAGCGTAAAGTGCGGCATCACGGTGAATCCCGTGCGCAACCGTACATAGTCACCCACAGGCATGGCAATGTCAGCGCCGATACCCGTAGTACCGAGCGTCACTCCGAGGTCCAGATGGTCGAGGACTCCACGCTCCTGAGCCGTTATCAGCTGCATGGGAGTCACGGCAAAAAGCAGTGCGAAGAAGAGGGATTTTGATGGCTTCATAATGTGTTATCGGATTAAAGTCTTCTTGCCATTGATGATGTAAATGCCTCGCGGCAGAACGTCCGTTGTGATGCGTCGTCCCGAGAGGTCGTATACCTCGCGCATGCCGCTCTCACTGATGGCATCGATGGCATCAATGAGTTTGTAGTTGCCTACAATTGTCAAATCGCGAGCAGGCATCGTTGCGGGCACATTCACCCAACCGAGGAACTCGTAGCCAACCTGAATGGGCACAAGGGCTGGTGCCGAAATGGCTGAGCCATACGTATATGTTGCCGTGCGATAGACAAAATTGTCGTAGCTGCCGCCATTGAGCACGAAGGTGACCGTATAGCTGCTGATGGAGAAGTAGCCGACAATGGTCAAATCGTGATTGGGCATAGTTGATGGGATGTCGCTCCAACCGCTGAAGGAGTAGCCCTCCTTCTCGGGTGCAGCGAGTGGCGTGAGTGTCGTGCCATAGGCAACGGACTGCGATTCGTACTTTTCGCCGTCCACCATGTAAGTAAGCGTATAGAGATTTGCCTCATAGCTACCAACAACCGTCAGGTCGCGGCTGGGCATCTTTGCAGGCAGGTTGTCCCAGCCACGGAAAGTGTAGCCAGTCTTGGTAGGAGCAACAGGAGCCGTGATGGGAGCGCTGAACTTATACACCGCTGTGCGATAAACCTCATTATCGTAACCGCCGCCGTTGAGCACGAAGGTAATTTGGTACTCATTAATGGTGAAGGAACCACGAACTGTGACATCGACGGCAGGCATCGTGGAGGGAACGTCGCTCCAGCCGCCGAAGGTGTAGCCC
>JAILBW010000071.1 GCA_024680695.1 Bacteroidaceae bacterium | reverse complement strand
GATACCTGCATTCTCTACATACGTATAGCTGAACGCCTTTACGCTTTCCATTCTTCATCGTGTGCGACGAACCGCACACAGGGCATTTTACTTTATACATCTTCTACCGTTTATGGGGTGCTTGAATGCCCACAAAGGTAGTGTATATCGACATCTTAGAAGATTTTATCCTGCAAAATGACCCATTGACATATTTTATTCGTCGATTTTTGCCTCAAGCTGCTTAATCTCTCGCAATGCCTTTATATATTGGCATCCTGAGATAATTTATCCTGCAAATTGACCCATAGACCTAAATTTGCAACCGAGAACAGAGCGTTCCCGGTTGCTTTCGTTTTACGCACGAAGCACCACCGGCGGGCGGCTTTCTCGAGGATACGTAGCCTACCGAGACAAAAGGCGTAGCGCAGCCTTCGGGGCCAGCTGGTATGCACCTTGCCACAACTGGCCAATGCGCAGAGGTGTTCACCTTCGACACATAATATTATGTCTGAAGCAACGAACAATGAGAAGAGAAACGTTCAGCAGGCCGGGTGCCTGACTGGACCAGTAAACAGCCAAGCCCTGTCGGTGGCCGACATCGTGCGCGAGGCTGTCAACAAACCGACTGACGAGGAACTGAAGAAGAGCCAAAGGCTGGAGTACCTCGACAGCCTGCGCATCACGACGCAGACAGAGGTTCCGCCCGAGCAGCCAATACTTTCGGTGGACGGCGTCGGCTTCTTCGCCTTAAGCGACATTCACGCGCTGAAAGGCAAGCAGAAGCAGGGCAAGTCGTCGGTCCTGAAGGTGATGGTGGCTGCCTTGCTGTCGGGACAGGTGTTCCGCCTGAAGAGCGAGCTGCAGGAGTCAGTGGTGCTGTGGTGTGACACGGAACAGAAGCCATCCGACGTGAAGCTGATCTTCGACGAAGTGCAGCATCTGACTGGCCTCTCCGACGAAGTCTTGAACAGGCGTTTGCTGGTGTTTCAGCTACGCAAACTGACCTACGAGACGCTCTACACCGACACGTACATGCTGGTGGAGAAGTATCATCCGCAGGTGGTGATACTGGATGGTGTGGTGCAGTTCGTCCAATCGTTCAACGACGAGGTGACGTCGCGCAAGCTTATCCACGACATGATGGTGCTGGCCGAGGACTTCCAGTGTAGCGTGATCAACGTCCTGCACGAGAACAAGGCGCCCGACGACGAGAACATGCGCGGACACCTGGGTACGGAACTTTCGCATGCATCTGGCACGGTGCTGTCGTGTACAAAGAGTGTACAAGGCAACATCAGCGTGAAATGTACCGACCCGCGCCATGGCGTAGTGCCCACGTGGAGCATCCGCTTCAATCTGGAAGGTCACGTCATCGATTCCGATGCTGAGCACCGCAAGGAGCTGGAACATCAGCGCCAGCTGCGCAAGGAGGCCAACGAAGCCATGCGCGAGCAGGAACGTCGGGTGCGCCTCAACATTGCAATGGATTTCATTCGCGAGGCCGGCGGCAGCATCCTGCGCAGCGAACTGGCAAAGAAAATGTCTGAGGCCCTGATGCGTGACCGTACCACAGCCGGACGTTACCTCACGGCAATGATCAAGGCCGGTCAGCTGTTCGAGAACAACAGGGTTGTCACAGCCTCGGCCCAGACGATGCTCGCGCTCTAAACTCTCTTTGTGCATGTGCGTTTGTGCATCCTTCCATATATATGAAGGATGCACGCACGCACAGCATATTATTAGTTTGCACCATTACTCACATTAAAGAATGCATTATGGACAAAGACTATCGTTACAGGCTCGACTCGCCTCTCGTCACGGGGCGACGTCAGCAGAAGACCACCTGCCCCCACTGCGGCAGAGCCAAGTGCTTCGTGCGCTATGTCGATACGCGCAACAACTGCCGCTATGTGGCCGACGAGGTGGGACGCTGCGACCACGAGCACTCCTGCGGCTATCACTACAGGCCGTCGGACTACTATCGCGACCATCGGTGGCTCTCCGAGTCGCCGCCACGCCACGCAGGCCACTACTCGCCCCCGCCACTGCCACCCTTCAGCCCACTGCCCTCGGACTACGTCGGCCGCAGCCATTCGCCCGAGAGCACGTTCTGGAAGTGGTTCGCGGGCGAGTGCGCAGGGTTTCTGAAGATCCCGCCCACACTGGTGCAGCGCATCTACGAGGACTACCTCGTCGGAGCCACGCCCAACGGCAACATCATCTTCTGGCAGATCGACGAGCAGCAGCGGGTACACTCCGGACACATCATGCACTACGACATCGACGGACGCCGGCACAACGGCTATCAGGGCTGGGTGCACGACCAACTGAAGAGGAACGGACAATTGCCGGCCGACTGGACGCTCCATCAGTGCCTCTACGGCGCGCACCTGTTGCCCCGACGCCCCGACGCCCACGTATGCCTCGTCGAGAGCGAGAAGACGGCCCTCATCATGGCTGCCTGCCAACCCGACTACCTCTGGCTGGCCACGGCAGGCAGCGGCGGACTGAACGCCGCGAAACTGGAGTGCCTGCGCGGCCATCGCTTCACCCTCTTCCCCGACAGCGGATGCTACACAAAATGGACGCGCACGATGGAGCAGACACACGGACTAAGCTACAGCATCGACGACGCCATGGAGCAGTATCCGGCCAACACCGACCTCGCCGACCTGGCCCTGAAGCCTCCGTAAGAGGGGGGGCAGGAAAAGCGTTGCTTAACGGCAAAAAAAGTGCATTCCAGCGAGAAGAAAAACCATCAAAAGCTTGTGTATTTCAGAAAATTGTCGTATCTTTGTAATGTCAAAGACGAAGGGCTGCGGCATGGAGCGGTAGACGTCACCGCAAGCGCGCAACCATGCCAGCCCAAGGCGGAGACAAGACAACGTGAAGCAAAAAAAAGTTCAAAGGCAGGCTCCCATAGTTACTATAGTGCCTATAGTTACTATAATTCCTATAGCTACTATTGCTACTGTAGTTCCTATTAATTCCCATCCTCCCGCAAACTTTTCCGCGAAACTCGATGGCTGTTTCAAAAGAAATGCGTAACTTTGTAGGTCAAAAGGGGGCACAAAGCCCGATACGGAACAAAAAGATGCAAGAAAGAAACTGATTACGACAAACCAAAAAGACAAATGAAAAGAAAACTACTACTCACCCTGCTGGCCATCGGACTGAGCCACGTCGCCATCCAGGCACAGACACTCGCCAAACGAGGACTTGTCTATGAACTGCACGACAACGGCACAGCCACGCTGATAGGCACCAACGCACGCATCATCGGCGAACGCACCGTCGATGCAGAAATCAAGAGCGGCACCAAGACATACCGAGTAAATAATGTACGCGCACGCGCAATGACCGGACAGACGTACCTCACCAAGCTCATCATCGACGCCACACTCGACACACTCGGCATGGGCGCCTTCCGCGACTGCGAACGACTGACCGAGGTGGTGGCCAACGGCAACGTGAAGTACCTCGAGGCATACGTCTTCGCCAACACGGCCATCACGCAGATCGACATCTCGGCATGGACACCCACCAAGTACGGCAACGGCCTCTTCGCCGACTGCACCGCACTCACCGAGGCCCATCTGCCCGCCGGCCTCAAGACACTGCCCGACTGCACCTTCGCCGGCTGTACGTCGCTCACCGAGCCAAACCTCGAATCGCTGGCACTCACCGCCATCGGCGAGCACGCACTCAGCGACTGCCAAGCCATCACAGCCCTGAAGCTGCCCGCCACGCTGACCACCATCGGCGCCGACGCCTTCGCAGGCTGCACATCGCTCACCGAGCCTAATCTGCCACAAAAGGTCACCACCATCGGACACCTGGCATTCAAGAACTGCACCGCACTCGAGACCATCGAGCTGCCAGCATTGCTCACCTCCACCGGCGTCAGCCCCTTCTGGGGATGCACCGCCCTGCGCGAGGTCACACTGCCCGCATCGATCAGCGGCGTAGAGAATAAGTACATGTTCGACAACTGCCCCGCACTCGAGCGCATACTGGTCGATGCAGCCAACACCAGGTACCGGAGCCAGGAGGGCGTCCTCTACATGCGCTCACAGAACATGATTGTGGCCTACCCCGCACAGCTCAGCCACAGCGTACACCCACAGCTGCCCGACGCCTCGCAGCCACTGGCCCCCGGCGCCCTGATAGGATGCGAGATGGACAGGTGGGTCTCAGCACCACGCCTCACCACACAGCTGCCGCGAGAAGCCTTTGCCAACACCACCGGCATGGAGCTCTTCAGCACGACGGAGAGCACCACGATGAGGACCGTCGGACCACTCGCCTTCCACGGCAGCAAAGACCTCGTCCGCGTGGGTTTCTCGTCGCGACTCTCCAACGTGAGCAGCGCAGCCTTCCAGCTCACACCGCTCTATGACATCTATATCCTCTCCTCCACACCGCCCACACTCGACTACTCCGCATTCGACGACCGCACACTCGGCTCGTCGATCCTGCACGTCGCCTCAGGCCGCAGCAACGCCTACAGGGAGTCGACCACATGGGGACGGTTCACAAACATCGAAGACGACGGAGCCACCGAAGTGCTCGCACCCGAAGCCGAGACCACAGAGCCCACGGCACCCTGCTACAACCTGCAGGGCATCCGAGTGGCTCACCCCCAGAAGGGCATCTACATCAGGGACGGGAAGAAGCTGATGAGGTGAGGTTGTAAGGTTTTAAGGTTGTAAGGTTATAGGTTATAAGGTTGTAAGGTTATAAGGTTGTAAGGTTATAAGGTTGTAAGGTTATAAGGTTGTAAGGTTATAAGGTTGTAAGGTTTTAAGGTTGTAAGGTTATAAGGTTGTAAGGTTGTGAGGTTGAAGGTTATAAGGTTGTAAGGTTCTTGCTACCGACCTCGGCGTGAGCTCAGTCGAACGCAGGGACGCAAGAACCATTGAACTCTTGCGCTCGGCTTTGCCGCTTCGCCTTTAGTGCGAAGATCTTTTGAACTAATAAGGGGGGCATCAAACGATGTCCCCCCTTTCTTGATTACGTTAGTGCGATGTGGAAGCCTACTTCACGAAGTCGGCTGTGAGGAGATAGTTTGCACTTTCCTCCATGCGCTGCATCTGCTTTCCGCTGCGAGTGTCCTCGATCTCTACGAAGAAAGTGTCGTGACCGTTGGCATAGAAGTTCTTGAAGATTTGCTCGAAGTTCATCATGCCCGACTGACCCAGCACGAGGCGATCCTTGATGTGGAGCAGCTGGATGCGGTCCTTGTACTTGTTGATCCATTCTACGGGGTCCTGCTGGCCCATGACGGTCCAATAGACATCCAGTTCGATGGCCACGAGCGAGGGATCGGTCTCGGTGATGAATATCTCCTCGATGAAGCGGTCGGGACTGCCCTCGCCCTTCACTCGGTTGAACTCGCGGTTGTGGTTGTGGTAGCCCCACAGGAGTCCGGCCTGCTTTGCGGCCTCACCTGCTGCGTTGAAGACGTCGGCTACGCGCTTTGCATCGTCGATGGTGTCGATCTTGGGCAGTCCGGGCTGTACGATGTACTTCATGCCGAAGGGAGCGTGCTCGTCAATCTGCTTTTTCCAGAAATCGACGATCATCTGCTTGTTCTCCTTCGAATACTTCTGCCCGTTGGTGTTCGGGTTGAGGTGAGTGCTCACCACCTTGATGCCGGCATCAGCAGCCATCTTCTGGAGCTCGCTGGCTGAATGGCCGCAGAAGCCTGCCAGTTCGACGTAGGTGTAGCCCATCTGGCCGAGGCGCTTCAGACCCTCGGCTGTCTTGTCGCCAGCCAGTTCGGGGCCCAGCGAGTAGGCCTGGAATCCGAGTTGTTTCTTGCCCGGCTTTGCCTTCTTGGCTTTCTTGGCCATTGCCACTTCGGGCATCATCGTAGCGCCCAGCGTAATGAGGCCGGCGCTCTTTAGGAAATCTCTTCTGTTTGTCATTTTATTTTGTGTGTTTTTAGAGCCTCGACCCAATCCTCTCCTAAAGGAGGAGGGGGCTGAGGCGGTAGTTAAGGTGTGTTCATTTTTCCCGTAGCGACAAGCGCGTTATTTCTTTCCGAAGAGTTCGTCGAGCAGGGTGTAGAAGGCGGGGTCCTCGCCTACGATGGTCTTCACGATTTTGCCCTCGGGGTCGAGGATGATCTTCGTGGGGAATCCCTGGATGCCATACTGGGCGAGCAGTTCGCTGCCCTCGGGATTATAGACGTGGAGCCAGGGCAGTTCGTGCTCCTTGACGGCATCGCGCCAGGCCTGGTCCGAGTCGCTGCAGTCGATGCCCAGTATCTCGAACTGGCCCTTGTACTTCTGGTAGTATTCCTTCATCTCGGGGAATCCCTTGATGCACCATCCGCACCATGAGCCCCAGAAGTCGAGGATGACATGCTTGCCGCGCAGCGACGAGAGTGTGAGGGGCTTGCCCCCGAGGTCGTTGAGGGTGAAGTCGGGTGCCTCTCGGCCCTCGGCCTGCAGAGCCTTGGATTGTGCCTCGCTCTCCATCTGAGCCCGGGCGTTTTCGAGTTGTTCGTCGACGAAGGCCTTCATGCGTCCGTTCTTCACCTTGTCCGAGATGAGGCCGAGGAAGGTGTCGAGGCTGTCGGGAGCTACGTAGCCCATGATGGAAATCATCGAGCAGACGGCTTCGTTGTCGGGGTTCTCGCGGGTGTAGTTCATGATGAGGTCGACGACATTCTCCTGCGTGGCCTCCTTCAGCATCTCCTGCTGTGCATTGTAGTCGCGGAAGAACTTGGTGCCGCTGATGGTGTAGTCGCCCATCATGTCGCCCGTGACTTCGGCTTTCTCGCCAGGCACCGCCAGCAGGTTGATGGCGGCTGTCTCGGGACGGACGATGTAGATGCCGTGTACGTCGTTCACCTCCATCTGATAGGTGAACTTGCCGTCCTTGACGAGGATGGTGTCGGGAGTGTCGGTGCCGGTGCCGAAGACAAGGAGTGTGTCGCCGGTGTTCGTGAGGTCGCCCTTCACGGTGAGTTTGTTGTCCTTGCATGAGGCAAGGGCTGCAATGGCCAGCAGCATCAGGCTGGCGCGTCGGAGTAGTTTCTCGAAATGTGTCATTTCAATTAATTATTAAATGGTTCTTATTTCTCTTCGCAATATACGCCCACCTCGGCAATGCTTGCCGTGCCCTTGCATTCGAGGACTGTCAGCCGCACCTGGACGCCCCAGCGGGTAGGGAAGCGGTGTATCTTCACTCGCTGCGGAGTGGGCGACTCGCCTTCGAATACGGTGGTCCACCGGCCGCCGTGCTCTACCTCGAGGCGATAGCATTGCAGGCGGTCGGCATCGCGGTCGGTAATGACAATCATGTTGAGGGGCATCTCGCGTCCCAGATTAACGCTCCACCAGGGAATCTCCACCTCGCGGTTCGCGTTCCAGCAAGTGCCGAAGTCGTCGTCGTTGGCAAAGTCGTAGATGGCATAGTCGTCGCTCCACGAGCCGCTTGCAGGACGATGCTTTGCCAGGTTGGTGCTGATGATGGGTGCGTCAGCCTCGGGTACGTCGGCGATGTGGCCGGTCGTGGTCCATCGTTGCCCTATCTCGCGTAGGGCGTCGAGGGCATTCTGGTCGATGAGTCCTTCACGGTTGGGAGCCACGTTGAGGATGAAGGTGCAGTGGGCTGGGCCGTAGGGCTCGATCATCTCTTTTACCAGCGTCTCAGGCGACTTCAGTCGGTCGGTGGGGAAGCTGGTCTTCCAGAACCAACTGCCCTGCAGCGGCAGGCAGGCCAAGGCCGGCAGGCGGTTCTCGCTGGTGCTGATCTTCTGTCCGGCACCCTGTTCGTACGACTTGATGTCGGTGTAGAAGAGTGCTTCGCGCGGATATTTCGCTGCGTTGAGGTCCATGACGAGACACTCGGGCTGAAGCGTCTTGACGAGGCGATAGATGTCCTCGAAGGGAATGTCGTCATACGAGATGCGGCTCCACGGGGCGTCCCATCCGTCGATGATCAGCGCCTTTATGGGGCCATAGCCTGTCAGCAGCTCGGTGAGCTGAGCCTTCACCATCTCGATGTGCTTGGGCGTGATGTGGTGGGGACGGAGTGCATGGTGGGTGTCCAGAATGCTGTAGTAGAAATAGACATCGAGCCCCTCCTGGCGGAAGGCATCGACGTATTCCCTCACCACGTCGCGGCGCAATGGACTGTGCATCACGTTGTAGTCGGTCGTCTTTGTGTCCCAGATGCAGAATCCGCTATGGTGCTTGGTGGTCAGGCAGCCGTAGGCCATTCGGGCCGACTTTGCAGCCTTTGCCCATTGGTGGCAGTCGAGGTGGGTGGGATTGAATGTCATTGCCGGCTCCTCGGGGTCGGGCCAGTCTTGGTTGCAGAACGTGGGCATGTTGAAGTGTATGAACATGCCGAAACGCTTGTCCACAAAATCTTGTTGCAACTGGTGGAGCGACTTCTGCTGAGCGCTGAGCGACAATAGGAAACACACCGCGGCCGCGAGGGCTGCGATGAGTCGGTGGGGGAGAGTCGTACGATGTTTCATTCCGAATGTGCATTTCGCACGGCAAAAGTAAGGAAAAGAATTGAATCTGCGAAGCAATGCAGCGAGAAAAATTATAGGTGGGTTTAAAAAAAGGTTTGAATGCACCTGATAATCATCTGCTGTCGCATCGGTTCCTGCTTGCTGTCGCATCGGTTCCTGCTTGCTGTCGCATCCGTTCCTGCTTGCTGTCGCGGGAGTTCCTGCTTGCTGTCGCGGGAACTCCTGCTTGCTGTCGCATCCGTTCCTGCTTGCTGTCGCGCGGAGGATGCTATCCACCGGTGTTCCTCTCTGCACCATTTTTTTTCCAAGACGGGATGAGGTTTAAGGTTCCTCTTACATCAATTGACTTTTCCGCTCTGCCGGTGAGTCGTCAGCCATCTTTATGCGATTCTTTTCTCTTTGTGAAGATAAAAATCTCGGAAAAGTGCTGGTAGTTCAATAAATTATTGTACCTTTGCCGGCGATTTTGTATATTGGCGTAGTATTTATGCAACAAGGATACCTCATTTCGCTCCTTTGTATGGCCTTCCTGTGGGTTGCAAATGTGCGTGCGGACGATACTGTCGAAGACGGAAAACTGACGGGCACGCCCATTGGCTCGATATACAGCTACAGCAGCGGCAGTGCATCAAGCACCCAGAATACGAAGGCAATGGCTTTTGATGGCGACAACTCGACTTATTTTGCCGCCTGGGAGCAGAGTATGGGTTGGGTGGGCCTCGACCTGGGAACGCCGCATGTCATCAGCCGGATTGTGTTTCGTCCCCGCAGCAGCTCAGATGGTCCGCAGAAGATGCTGCTGGGCGTCTTCGAGGGAGCCAATCGTGAGGACTTCATGGACGGAGTGCCTCTCCACCTCATTGCCGATACACCACAGAGCGGGACATCGACCTCGGTCAGTGTCGCCGTGACGCGCGGATTCCGATATGTGCGCTATGTGGGGCCTGCCAACTCGCGCAGCACCCTGAGCGAACTCGAGTTCTACGGACACGAAGGGGAGGGGACAGACTCCATCTTTTATCAGGTGACGGAAATACCCACTGTGAGCATCCATGTGAAAGACAATCGGGTGCCGCAGTCGAAGGGCGTGGATTTCTCGTCGAACCTGACAATCGTCTACGAAGGGGGAACACTCATACAGGAGTACCCTATATTAACTCGCGTGCGCGGGAACTTCTCTGCTTCGCACGAAAACAAGCCGTACCGCATCAAGTTCGATGACGGAAAGTCGCACCACATGCTGAAAGGCTCGCTCGAGGATGAGTCGCCGGCCAAGGCCAAGAAGTGGACACTCATCAATAACTTTGGCGACAAGACGCTGATACGCAACAATGTGGCCTTCGAGGTGAGCCGACGCGTCGGCATGCCCTTCACCCCCTGGTGCCGCTGTGTGGACCTCCTGCTCAACGGCGAATATCGCGGATGCTATCAACTCACCGACCATGTGAGCAGCAACATCGACCGCATCCCCATCACCGAAATGGAACCCGAGGATGTCGAGGGAG
Source organism: Bacteroidaceae bacterium (assembly GCA_024680695.1). Lineage (GTDB taxonomy): Bacteria > Bacteroidota > Bacteroidia > Bacteroidales > Bacteroidaceae > Physcousia. The sequence continues at coordinate 40,221 of JAILBW010000071.1, read as the reverse complement.
AGACACTCACCGGTGGCTACCTCATCGAGATGAACGGATATGCAGGCAGCGATCCGGTGAACTTCACGTCGAATCACGGCAACCCCATCACCGTGCACGAACCAGACGATGACAACATTCAGCAGGCGCAGTTCCAGTACATCCGCAACCACTTCAACCGTATGGAGGATGCAGTCTTCGGCAGTGACTACACCGACCCCGAAAAGGGCTACCGTCCGCTGCTCGACCTGGATTCGTTCCTCAAGTACTTCCTGTCGAACGAGTTCTCCGGGAACACCGACATGATATGGCAGGTGTTCATGTATAAAGAGCGCGGCGACAACCACATCTACACAGGGCCCGTATGGGACAACGACCTGGCGCTGGAGAACGACGGCAGTGTCTATCCCGGCAACAAGCGTGAGGACTGGACCTACACGGTGCGCACCGCTGGCCGCTGGAATTCATTCATCTCGCGAATCCTTTCCGACCCCTCGGCAATGGCTCGCCTGCAGACCATCTGGGCCGAAGCCCGCGACCGCAAGGACTTCACCGAGGAGGCCATCGGACAATACATCGACAACCTGCGCCGCAAGGTGAGCGCTTCGGCGCGCCTGAATCACATCCGTTGGCCCTATCTCCTGCAGAAGGTGCATTGCAATCCCGCCGTCTGGGGCTCATGGGAGGCCGAGGTCGATGTCATGCGCGAATACGCTGTAGGGCGCGTCAAGTGGATGGACAACAAACTCAACTACAACAAACTGGACTTCGTGAACGGAGCCTATCAGATAAACAATCCCTTCGAGCTGACCAACTTTGCCGCCATTGTCAACGACGGTACGACCGACATCAACGTGGTGCTGAACACCGACCTTGACATGCGCGGTTACGAGAGCCGATTCGTTCCGATCGGCAATACGCTACGCCCCTTCAAGGGGACGTTCGACGGTGGTTCGCACACCATCAGCCACCTGAACATGACCGGGACGCGCAATCTGGGTCTCTTCGGTGTGCTGGGCGATGGTGCGGTGGTCAGCGATGTGACCATCGACAGCACTTGCTCTTTCGAGGGACGCGACTATGTGGGTGCCCTCGCCGGACGGGCGCAGCGCGGAAACATCACCATCAGCCGATGCGGCAACGAGGCCGACGTCGTGGCCAGCGGCTCGCGAGTGGGCGGCATCGTGGGTGGAGGATACAGCGCTACGGTGAATATCGACAATTCGTACAATACGGGAAATATCACGGCGTTTAACGAAGCTGCAGCCTTTGTCGGATGGGGCAGCGGTGCTGTAAACGTGACGAATTCCTACAATACAGGACTGGTTGATGCCAAGGGCGATGACTTCTTCTCGGCAGGCTCGCCCGTTACGGTGCAGCAATGTTACGACCTCACATTCCCCCAGGCAACGGCCATCACTGAGTCGCAGCTGGTATCTGGCGAACTGGCTTGGACGCTGAACCGCGGATTGTCGCCAGCCCCTTGGCGACAGAACCTTGACAACGGCGCTGAACCAGACCGCCACCCGGTGCTCAGGGCCAACCATGGGTCGGTATTTAAGGGCGACAACCTCTATACGAACCTCAATCCTAACGGCTTCCTCTATCGCTACTATTTGCTTGACATCAGTGAGATATGGGGCACCGGCGTCATTCAGATTGCCGAATTCGATCTCCTCGATGAATCGAGTCACGACATTCCCTCGCTTGCGATTTACCAGGCAACAGAAAGCAATATCGCAAACGAGAACTGGCCCAACATGGCCGACAACAGTACGGCCACCAAGTATTGTGGACAGTTCTCCCGACGAGCCTACTTCCTCTTCGACGCTCAGCGCGAGGTGCAGATTCAGGGCTACCGAATGTTCACGGCCAATGACACCCGGAATTACCCCGAACGTAACCCCCGTTCCTGGAAGTTCTATGGTTCAAACACCTATACCGACAATCCGGACGACGAGGTCTGGGAACTCATAGATGAGCGCTTGGACGACAATACGATGCAGGCCACAAACTTTACACCCTACGACTTCATTGTCTCGTGGCCAGAGATACCTGATGAGGTCAGCGTGAAGACTATCGACACCGCGATGCCGGCAACAGGCGTCTATGACCTCAGCGGACGTCGGGTGGCCGACACGCTGCGCCCCGATCGTCCTCTGCCGAAGGGAATTTACATCGTGAACGGCGCGAAGAGGTTCGTCAGATAGCTGTGCGGCATACTCTTCTATGGTATTTAACAATTATTAACGGGATAACAGATGTTTTACAGAAAATTTAATATAACTTTGTACGCGAAAAGGAATATCATTCAATTACCAAATTTTATAAACATTAATTAAGTTATCTATGGAAAAATCTTCTACTTTCAGGCGTACGGCTCTGAGAGCGTTCTTCGCTTGCGCGATGATGCTGTTGGGCGCGAGCGCTATGGCACAGTCTGCCGATTTCTACCTGACGGTGATTGGCGGTTCTAAGTTCGACGGCAGCGGTGAAGCCTGCGACAAGCTGGTGGACGGCCTGACGGGTACAAAGTGGGGCCAGACATGGCGCTCGACGGACAAGCTCTACGTCGTCATGAAGGGCAGCGAGGACATCGTGCCCAAGGACTATTACATCATCACAGGTGCTGACACCGGTGAGCATCCCGAGCGCAACTGGCGTACTTGGTACATCTATGCCGGCAACTTTGCAAGTGATGCCGAGGCTACGGAAGACGCAGAGGGATGGACGCTCATCGACTCGAAGGAGAATGTGGGCGACCTGATGATTCCCGGCGAGAGCGGCGCTGTGGCCGAGTTCACCGTCTCGGAGAACGTACAGACTACCTACAAGTACTTCAAGATTGTCGTTACGCAGATTCAGACGCTCGAGGAAGGCATCTATATGCAGATGGCCGAGTTCAACTTTGGCAAGCCCGGCGAGGCAATTGCCTTCAATGCATTACTTACTAGCGACCGCGACGGTAATCTCACCGATAACGAAGGTGCGCAGAAACTGGTCGATGGCTTCACCGGCAGCAAGTGGGGCTTCGGCAACGAGAACATTCCCGACAACTCTTGGCTCGTATTCAAGGCAACCCAGCCATTTGCTCCTACCTACTATACGCTCTTCACCGGCAACGACACCGGCAACTACGGTGGCGAACGCAACTGGTGGGGATGGGAAATCTATGGCGGCAACTTCGAGAGCGATGGCGCAGCCGTAAAGGATGCTCCCGGATGGGTGTTGATTGACCGCAAGAACAACGATAATCACGAGATTCTGCCTGCGGTGAACGCCACAGAGTTCTTCTTCACACTTTCCGAGGAAGTAAAGGAGAAATATACCTACTTCAAGGTGCAGATTACCAAGGGTAGCGGCGGATACGTTCAGATGGCCGAACTCGAACTGGGTACCGACTATACGCTGAACCTGAAGAAGATGATCTACTATCGCAACTATTTGAAGGTGGATCTCAACGTGACGGCTTACAAGCCCTACATCGAGGCATTCCGCACTGCACTTGACAACCTGAACAATGCCAACGATGCCAGCAAGATGAATGATGCACTGAAGGTGCTGCGCGAGGCCGAGGCACAAATCGCCAAGTCGGTGAACGCCTACAAGAACTATGAGAGCACCGTGGGCAACATTACGTTCAACTATGCCAAGATGAGCAACGAGGGCCAGGCATTCTTCGATGGCTACATCAAGACGAACGCCGGTCCCAGCGAGACGTATCCCAACGGTACCTACCTTTATATTATAGAAAACTGCATGCTGGACGACGAAGGACTTCGTGAAGAGGGTGCCTTCCTTGGCGTCAAGCTCGAACAGTACATGTCGAACCTCACCGAGGGCGCCATCGACGTGAGCTACGAACCTCTTACCGGTACGGCAGGCTACAACACCGAGGAAGACTTCGGTGCGCTGATCGACGGCAACGAGACCACCAAGTGGTGTACAGCCTCTTCGAGCGGCTGGTTCATCGTGTTCAAGACCAGCGACGCAATCGCCCCCACCTACTACCGCCTCGTAACCGGTAACGACACCGGAAGCTATCCTTCGCGCAACTGGAAGAACTTCAAGATCTATGGCGCCAACTTCGAGACCGACGAGGCCGCCACTTACGATGCAGAAGGCTGGGTGCTGCTGGATGACAAGCAGGATGCCGCCGGCAACCAGATTCCGAATGCCAACTTCGCAGCATGCTATCTCTATCTGTCCAATCCTTCCGACACACCTTACAAGTACTTCAAGATCGAGATCTCGGCAGCAGCCAGCGGCGACATGATTCAGATGACCGAGTTCGCCTTCCAGAACACGGCCAACTTCTACAAGAGCCGCGAGGACTACGTGGCAGAGTTCTCCGCCCTCGACTTCTCCGAGATGCTGGTTCAGCCCGACCTTGTCGACCAGTACACCGAAGCCCTCGAGAAACTCAAGACCGCTTCGAACGTCAATGACCTGGCTACATACTACTCCCGCATCAAGTCGCTGTACGATAGCGTAATCGACTGCGATGCCGCCTATCAGGAGTATCGCCTTGCTATCGAGGATATCGCTGCCACTTGGATCAACGAGATCACCGAGGCCGACCCCGCCATGGCAAACTACTTCGATGCCGACAACGCCATCGAGCCGAACAACGTGTTCACCAACGGCAACTTTGCATACATCATCAAGAACAGGCCACTTTCGCCCGCCGATGTGCGCAAGGAGACTGCCTACTGGAACGCCTACGTGGTTTCGCTGCAGGATGCTAAGCCCATCGTCCTCGACGGCAACACCTCATGGGGCGATAACGAGAACTGGTACAAGCTCATCGACGACGACCTGAAGACAAAGTGGGGAGGCGGCATTCCCGAAGGTGGTTCCTACCTCATCTTCAAGTTCCTCACCCCACAGCAGCCGTTCTTCTATACGCTCGTTACTGGTGGCGACACCGGTGCTTACTACGACCGTAACTGGAAGGAATGGAAGATCTATGGCGGCAACTTCGAAAGCAACGGCGAGGCCACTCGCGACGCCGAGGGATGGGTGCTCCTGTCCAGCCACGAGGAGATCGGTCAGGACCGTCTGCCCGCAGCCGACAATGCGTCGGCCTACTTCGGCTTCACCGAGGGTCTGCCCGATCCCTACAAGTACTTCCGCATCGAAATCACCAAGTCCTACAGCGGTTCCTCCATCCAGATGACCGAGATGTCGTTTGGTTCGAAGGAGGAGTTCGAGGAGATTCGCAGCCAGTATGCCTACACGGTTTCGAACTTCGACACCGACGTAATTGCCGATGTCAACCTCACCGACCAGTACGGAGCCGCACTCGAGACCCTCGAAGGCTCGGCCGAGATGGAAGAGCTCTTTGCCAACTACAAGGCCATCCTCGACCTGCAGGATAAGATCAAGGCCAGCGAGAATACCTACATGCTTTACATGGACGCAGTGGATGCAGTGGCCGAATTCCTCGGCGAGAACGAACTCGAGGATAGCGAGGCACTCACCATTCTGCAGAACTACATCGACGGCGACGACGAGCCCAACGAGGTTTATCCCAACGGTGCGTTCAACTTCATCTTCGAGATGCACGAACTCAACGACAGCACCATCCACGCCGAAATCGACTTCCTGCACGAACTGCAGGCCAACGCCGTACGAGCCGGATATGTGGCTGGCACCGAGGTTACTTCGATGGTGGTGAATCCCGACTTCTCGAAGGCCGAGTACCCCACTGGCAATACTCTCTGCACCTTCCTGGGCTGGGATGGCAAGGCCTACACCTTCGGCACTAACAACGACGGCTCGATGGCTGCTGCCGAGAATGTCCACCAGCGCTGCGACATCAGCCAGACGCTTACTGGCCTGAAGAACGGTATCTACGAACTTCGCATGAATGCCGGCTATCGTCCCTGCGGCGACATCTACAGCACCAACTATGCTGCCCAGCTCTATGCCAACGACAACATGGTCTATGTACAGGGCGTTATCGAAGACATGATTCCCATCGAGGACGCTGTCGATGGCGAGAACTGCCGTCTCTCGGGCGGTATCGAGGATAAGCCCATTACGGACGAAATCAACCCCGACACCATTGGTTACGTCATCTGGGGTGTAGCCGGTTCGGCTACCGCCTTCAAGGCCGGCCGCTACCAGAACGCTGTGGTCGTAAACGTGACCGACGGTACGCTGACCATTGGCATCAAGGATCCGGGCACCAGCTTCACGGACAACGAGTGGCTGGGCTTCGGCAACACCAAGCTCATCTATCGCGGCGAACTCGGTAGCGAGTCGTCCATCGAGGGCATCGATAATGCACTGGAGAGCGCTGTGGCTCGCGCCAACAAGCTGATTGAGTCGGAAGGCTCGCTCAGCGGCGAGGAGTATCGTCAGAAGCCCTACTTCGCATCTGCCGACCGCGAGGCCCTTTCCGATGCCGTAGCCGCAGTCGAGACAGCCACGACGGCCGAGGAGAAGTACGCCCTCGTATGCCAGTTCTCCGACATCTTCAAGCGCATCTATACGACCAAGGCCGCCTATGTGAAGCTCTTCGAGGGCGAGCAGAAGGTGTACGAGAAGTGGTCGGCCCACTACAATGTGATGGATGCCACCGAGGCCGATGCCTTCGAGGAGGCTGTATATGGCATCGAGGAAGGCATCATGGACGGTTCCTTCACGGAGGAAGAAGCTCTCAAGGCCAAGACCGACCTCTACGAGCAGTTCCCCGACTACCTCGAGTACACTCAGGGCTCCAATGCCACTGTGACCGAGACTGCACCCTTCGCCTACGACATTCTCACCACGGGCAACATGCCGTTCATTGCCATGAATGGCTTGTACGAAGACCTCGCCGACGACCGCACCGTCCTGACGATCGAATACATGGCTGAGGCTGACGTTGTCAACGGCTTCTTCTACTTCGACAACAACACCTCGCACAGTGTAAGCTATGCTTCGCTTCCCGCTTCGGCAGAGTGGAAGAAGGCATACTTCGACATCACCGACGCCCGCACGACTTGGAACTGGGGTGCACAGGCCAGCGCCATCCGCTGGGCCATGACCACCAACCGTGACCAGACCATGAAGGCACGCCACATCAGGGTGATCACCAAGGCACAGATGGAAGCCGAGGGCGGTAGCTTCACCGAGACCGCCATCGAGCGCATCGCCTCGGCAGCCACTGGCCGCATGGGCATCTACACCATCACCGGCCTCCGTGTCGAGAAGCCCACTCGTGGCCTCTACATCATCAATGGCAAGAAGGTGCTTGTAAAGTAAGTAATCTCTCTGTTCAAGGTTCTTGGTTGCAACTGCGCGACCAAGAACCTTGAGCTTTATACGCTAAACGTTGAACAAAACACACCTAAAGACTATGAGGAGACTCCTATTTGGCTGGCTGACCTTCTGCTTTGTCCTTCTCTCCGGATGTTCCGAGACGATCGACACCTCGGCCCGCTATGTCTTCACGATTCACACCGTGGCCAGCTACCTCGAGGCGCACGATTCCGTCTATTCCGAATACCTGAATATACTCAAGAAGGTCGCAGTGAGTCCCCGCAGCGCTTCCAGCCTCTATCAGCTGATGACGGCGCGAGGCAACTATACCTGCTTCGTGCCCACCAACAAGGCCATCTACGACTACCTGCAGGACCTCACCGACGAGGGCTTCATCTCCGAGCCTACCTGGGAGGCATTCGATGCCTTCCCCGACAGCACGAAGCTCGACTCCATCCGCGCCGTCATCGTCATGAACAGTATCATCGACGGCAAGGACGAGGCATCCCAGCGCTACCTCACCTTCTACTTCCCGACCGAGAACAACGGCGAGTTCCCCATTCCGAACCTCAACGACCACAAGCTCACCGTCAGCTGGACCTCCGAGGGGAACGAGGAATACCTCATCAACGGCGAATGCGAGGTCGATGAGCGCAACCGCGACATTCAGGTCATCAACGGCATCATCCACCAGATTCACAAAGTCATTGCCCCGAAGGACGAGACCTGCGGCCGATACTTCCAGAACATCCTCGACCAGAAGCGCGAGGGCTACCTGATGTTTGCCAAGGCCGTACAGGCCTGCGGACTCCTCGATACATTCTCTGTCGTGCGCGACGAACGCTACGAGCAGCTCTACCAGACAGACCAGATTCCCGACATGCTCGACTATCAGTCGAAGGGCGGCGGCGACATGTCGGCCACGCCCGGCGACCCCGATGCCCATGCCCCCGAGCACCGCAAGTACGGCTTCACCCTCTTCTGCGAGACCGACGAGTACTGGCAGTCGCAAGGCATCGACCCCACCGCCCCCGACGCGCTCAAGCAGCTGCAGGCATGGATCGTCAGCCACGGCATGTATCTCTCCGACGGAGGCTATCAGGACAACGAGGACTACCTCTCGCCCAGCAATATGCTCCACCAGTGGGTGATGTATCACATCCTGCCCATGAGGATTGCGGCCAACAAACTGGTCTATCACTGCAACGAAATCGGCTACAGCCTCAGCACCCCCTTCCGCTACAGCATTCCCGTCTATGAGTGGTACCCTGTAATGGAGGGCGGACGACTCATAAAGATTTACGAGAGCGCCGAGAGTAAAGGCATCTTCCTCAACCGCTTCCCAGTCCTTCGCAACGGCATCAAGCAGGACGGACACGAAGACCACTGCGACCCCGACAAGGAAGGCTGCCGCGTACTGACCACCGACTCTCTCACCGTGGTCAACGACATCGTCAATGCCTGCATCTACCCCCTCGACCGACCGCTGGCCTACACCGATGCCGTCCGCGAGAACATGGGCAAGGAGCGCATCCGCTTCGACCTCTTCTCGCTCTTCCCCGAAGCCATCACCAACGGCATCCGACGCGCCGACAGCCCCGAGGGACGCTGGCAGCATGTCTACATCCCCCAGGACAATGTCTATAAGTACTTCGACAACATGAGCATCCTCAACGAGGAGACCCACTTCATCCACTACAACGGCTACCGCACGCCGTGGGCCAACTACTGCCAGGACGAGGACAAGGCCTTCGGACACTTCGACATCATGTTCCGACTCCCGCCCGTCCCCAAGCGCAACACCTACGAGTTCCGCTACAAACTGCTCGCCACCGCCGCCCGCGGCATCGTGCAGGTCTATTTCGGCAGCAATCCCAACCGACTGGCTGTGGCCGGCATCCCCATCGACATGACCGAGGGCGTTGTAGCCTCGTTCGGCGAGAGTGCTTCGTGGGGCGAACTGCAGGATCAGAACCAAACCACGGAGGAGGAAATCATCAACATCGACCACAAACTGCGAAACCACGAGCTGATGAAAGGCTCGCGCCACGAGAGCGAACTCAACCAGACAACCTCCCGCGACAAGGAGAACTGCTGCCGCAAGATCATCGTGCGCCAGACGCTCGACCCCAACGAGACCTACTACGTCCGCTTCAAGTCCGTGCTCGACAGCAACCGAAAGGAACTCTATCTCGACTACTTCGAATACTGTCCCAAGGAGGTCTACGACAGCCCCGAGCGGCCCGAGGACATCTGGTAAACTCCCCGCATCTCCCTATCCGGCACCTCCTATCCTGAAGCATGCCGAGATACCTTTAGCCCCGCCGCATCCGTCCGATGGATGCAGCGGGGCTTTTCTCGCCATGTCTTTTTCGCCGACAGACGAAACAGCATACTTTTTACTTCTGTTCGGGAAAACAGCAGAAGGTGCGGCAGAGGAAACCAATGTACAAAATTCTATTTGCAAAATGCAAAATGCAAAAAACAATGTGTTTCCCTGGGCAAAATTTCCGAACGGAATGGATTACACTTTAAAAATGAGAAGATTGAATGCTGCTTGGCTTAACCCTGACGAGGATTAAATTACTGCTTGCCGTCGCGGGAGCCTCTGCTTGCCGTCGCGGGAGCCGGTGCTTGCTGTCGCGGGAGCCTCTGCTTGCTGTCGTATTTTTGCCCGCTACCCGCAATGTTTTGCATTTTGCATTTTGCAAATAGTATAATGCAGGCTCTATTGTTTTGTGGAGCTGGAGGGGATTGCGCTCGGCTCTGCCGCTTCTGCCCGCAAAGCGGGTGTTGAAGAACCCTCGCGAGGGTTTAATGCCTCATAGGCTCCATTTGTGGAGCTGGAGGGGATTGAACCCTCGTCCAAACAGGGACGTCCTGTGCTTTCTACACGCTTATCTCGGTTTATGTTTTCGTGCATCGACAAGACCCGAGCCACCAATCGATGCCTTATCTCCTAAGGGTTTCATCCGTCGTGCGGAGCCGCGCCGGACTATCTCCGAATCTGCTGTGCCACTTTGCCTGGACATTTCGGAGCCAGAACTCCAGAGTGACATCCCGTCTCAGCACCTAGTGCCGAGATTAAGCCAAGGATCTACTGTACTTCGATCAGGCAGCGAGAGCGTAAGTGTTTTCGCCAGATAAATGTTCGGTGACTATTGATTATAGTGAGCAACCACCGACTCACTGCGTGCTTACACAACACCTCGGCCTGCTGTCAAATCCATGTCAGCCCCGTAGTTGTTTGTCGTTTTACGACTGCAAATGTACTATCTTTTCACGAAATACACAAGCGAAACGGACGTTTATGATAAAAATAGCCTGCCTTTTTTACAATATTTTCACATTTCGGGAGTTATTATATATGGCAATACAATAATTAACGTAACGGAAACAAAAACAGACAAGAGAGTGACACAAGTAAAGATTAAGAATAAGTATGTCGATGGGATGAACTGGGCGGAGCGCTGCGTGAAGCGGGCGTTCGATATCGTAGCGTCCCTCTGTGGGCTGATAGTTTTCTCGCCCGCGTTTGCCTACGTCTATTACCTGCTGTGGCGGCAGGCCGACGGTCCCGTCATCTACCGCCAGGAGCGAATCGGGCTGGGCGGACGGCCGTTCAACATCCTGAAGTTTCGCACGATGCGTGCCGACAGCGAGAGCGACGGAGTGCCCCAGCTGGCCGAGAAGAACGACGACCGGCTGACGCCCGTCGGCAAGTTCCTGCGCTGTCACCATCTCGACGAGCTGCCCCAGCTGTGGAATGTGTTCGTCGGCGACATGTCGTTCGTGGGATACCGTCCCGAGCGCCGATACTTTATCGACCAGATCGTCAAGGTGAACCCCGACTACGAATGCCTCTACCAGACGCGCCCCGGCATTACGAGCATGGCTACCATCTACAACGGATACACCGACACGATGGAGAAGATGCTCATCCGCCTGCAGATGGATCTCGAATACCTGCAGCGCCGCAATCTCTGGCTCGACCTGCGCATCATCCTGACCACGGTGAACCTGATCGGGCACGGAAAGAAAATTTAATCAGGGAGTTTTTTCAGAACCTACCATAAAGGATATAAAGGAAGAGAGCAAAATGAAAAGAATACTTCTGACTCTGGTGCTCATCGTCGGTGTGGCCAACGTCCAGCTGCCGACATTCAGCCTGCAGCTCGGCACTGCGACGGCTCAGACAATGACGGAGGCCCAGATAATCGACTTCGTAAAGCAGGAGCAGGCGCGCGGAACGAACCAGCAGACCATCGTCACCCGCCTCCTGCAGAAGGGTGTCACTCCCGACCAGCTGCGCAAACTGCGCAAGAAGTATGAGGCCGAAATGGCTCAGCCCGGCGCCATCAGCCTGACCGGAGACCCCACGCAGCGCAACAGCCAGAACGTGAACCGGCAGCGCACCAACAAGGAGCGCGCCATGGAGGAACTGCAGCAGCGCAACGGCCGCATGCTGCGGTCGCAGAATGCCGGCCGCAACCTCACGCCCGAGGAAAGGCAGACGATGATGAACGACGAGATTGCCTTCCTGGACATCGACTCGCTGGTCTATTACCAGAACCTGCTGCGCGACGAGAGCGAGGTCTTCGGCCGCAATATCTTCAACAATCCCGCGCTCACCTTCGAGCCCAGCCAGAACATGGCCACTCCGGCCAACTACCGCCTCGGTGCGGGCGACAATGTGATTATCGACATCTGGGGCGCCAGCCAGCTGACTGTCTCGAACACCATCTCGCCCGACGGCATCATCGTGGTCGAGGGCGTGGGCCCCATAAAGCTGGCAGGCCTCTCGGTGCAGCAGGCCACGGCGGCCATCCGTAGCAAACTGGGCCAGTACTATGCCGACTGCAGCTTCAACCTCTCCGTGGCCGACGTCCGCAGCATCCAGGTGCAGGTGGTGGGCGAGGTGAGTGTGCCCGGCACTTATACGCTGTCGAGTCTCTCGAGCGCCTTCAACGCCCTCTATGCTGCAGGAGGCATCAGCCAGGTGGGTACGCTGCGCGACATCAAGGTCTATCGCGGCGGGCGTCAGCTGGCCGTCATCGATGTGTACGACTACCTGCTCAACGGCAATGTGGCGGGCGATGTGCGCCTTCAGGACAACGATGTCATCGTCGTGGGGCCCTACGACTGCCTGGTGAACATCCGCGGCAAGGTGAAGCGCCCCATGTTCTACGAGATGAAGACGGGCGAGAGCGTCAAGCAGCTGCTCACCTATGCCGGAGGCTTTGCCGGCGATGCCTATACGAAGAATGTGCGCCTGACGCGCAAGGCGGGCGAAGAATATAGTGTGCACACCGTTGATGAGTTCCAGATGCAGGGCTTCTCGGTTCTCGACGGCGACTCCGTCTTTGTGGACAGCGTCGTGGCACGCTTCTCGAACATGGTGGAGGTGCGCGGCGCCGTCATGCACGAAGGCAGCTTCCAGCTGGGCGGTGACATACAGAGTGTGCGCAGCCTGCTGCGCGCTGCCGACGGGCTGCGCGAGGATGCCTATCGGCAGCGCGCCGTGATGCATCGCCAGAAGGACGACCTTTCGCTCGAGATGGTTTCGGTCGATGTCGAGGGTATCTTGAATGGTACTGCGCCCGACATTCCCCTGCGCAAGGGCGATGTACTCTACATTCCCAGCTCGCTCGACATGAAGGGCGAGCAGACGCTCACCATCAACGGCGAAGTCATCTATCCCGGGGTGTATCAGTATGCCGAGAATACGACCATCGGCGACCTCATCCTGCAGGCCGGCGGCCTGACCGACGCAGCCTCGCTGGCCAAGGTCGATGTCTTCCGCCGCATCTACGATGCCAACTCGGTGGAGAATCGCGGCGAGATGGCCGAAACATTCACCTTTACGCTCGACGATCGGCTCTCGACGGCCGACACAGCCTTCACGCTGCGTCCGTACGACGTAGTGGCTGTGCGCCGCAGTCCTACCTACAGCGAGCAGATGAGCGTCACGGTGTCGGGCTGTGTGAACTTCGAGGGCAGCTATTCGATGACAAACAAGAACTACCGCCTGAGCGACCTCGTGAAGGCAGCCGGCGGTGTGACGAGCCTCGGCTACACGAAGGGTGCCCGACTGAATCGTGTGATGACGCCCGACGAACGCCTGCAGCGCGAGAGCTCGCTGCGTGCGGCACAAATCCAGCTCTACGAGGATGCCCTTCAGAGCGACAAGGACTACAACATGGCGCAGGCCGACTCGCTGCTGCAGATGAAGATGGACCTGGGCTACACCTACCCGGTGGCCGTGAATCTCGACCTTGCACTCGCCAATCCCGGCGGCGCCGATGACATTGTGCTGCGCGAGGGCGACAGGCTGGTCATCCCGCAATTCAGCAACACGGTGAAGGTGAGCGGCGAGGTCAGCTATCCCATCAGCCTGAACTACAAGAAGGGCGAGTCGCTGAAATACTACATCAAGCGTGCCGGAGGCTATGGCAACCGCGCCAAGAAGAACGGAACGTACGCCATTTACATGAACGGCTCGGTGGAGAAACTGAACCGCCACAGTACGAAGGCTGTGCAGCCCGGCTGTGAGATCGTCGTGCCCACGAAGAAGCAGACGAACCGCATGTCCACCGGCGAGGTGATGGCAATCGCAAGCGGCAGTGCCTCGCTGGCCAGTGTGGTGGTGGCTCTCATCAGTATAATCCGATAACCGATAAAGGCAGAAGAATGAGCAACAAAAACAATGCAGACCTGGCCGTACTGAACGAGGCTGCGCGGATTCTCGGCGAGAAGAAGCGTGCATACATTAAGATATTGGCGGCGACGTTCGTCCTTGCGTGTCTGATGATTCTTCCGCAGCCCAGATACTATACGTGCGAGGTGAAGCTCGCGCCGGAGTGGGGCTCGAGCAGCGCCGCCGAGGGACTTGGTTCGCTGGCCGCGTCGTTCGGCTTCGACTTGAGCAGCATGCAGGGTTCCGATGCCATCTACCCGATGCTGTACCCCGAATTGTTCGAGTCGCCGGAGTTCTTGGTGCCGCTCTTCGACATTCAGGTGAGCACAGCCGATGGCACCATCAACACCACCTACCATGAATACCTGAAGAAGCACCAGAAGAAGAACCCAATCACATATCCCTTCACGAAAGCCCTTGGATCTGTGAAGAAACTGCTCGAACCGAAGGAGGCAGCGGGTGTGGCAGGCGCAGGAGAGATTAACCCCTTCCGCTTGAACAAGAAGGACTATGGGCTGATGAAGAAGATAGAGAACAAGATCGGCTGCGTCGTGAACCGGAAGAACAATGTGGTCTCCATCACCGTCAAGGACCAGGATGCACTGATCTGTGCCACGATGGCCGACAGCGTCAGGGCGCATCTGCAGGACTTCATCATCGACTACCGAACAAGCAAGGCCCGGCAGGATGTCGATTACTATCAGGCTTTGCGCGACAGCGCATTGATGGAGTACCGACTGGCCACAGAGGCGTACAGCAAATACTGCGACCGCCACCAGAACGTAATCATGCAGTCCGTAATCTCGGAACGCGACCAGCTGGAGAACGACATGTCGCTAAAGCTCACCAAATACCAGACCATGAGCGGACAGCTGGAGAACGCCAAGGCCAAGGTGCAGGAACAGACACCCGCCTTCACCGTAATCAAGAGCCCCACGGTGCCCGTCAGGCCTGCCGGCCCCAAACGGATGATCTTCGTTGCCTTCATGCTTGTCCTGGCAACGGTGGGGGCGACGATGTGGTACCTGAGACGTCTGATCATATCGGAACTTATCTAACAAGAAGGCTCGCCGGTGCCTATGTCCTATACGGAAAGCAATAAGCGCATAGCGAGAAACTCGCTGTACATGAGCATCCGCATGGTGGCGGTGCTTCTGGTAACGCTGTACACCACCCGCGTGGCGCTTTCTGTGCTTGGCGTGACGGACTTCGGCGTATATAACGCGGTGTGCGGCTTCGTGTCGATGTTCGTATTCTTGAACATCTCCATGTCCAACGGCATACAGCGGTTCTACAATTTCGAACTGGGGCGGAACGGCGTCGGGAGTGCAAGGGATGTGTATAACATGGCGCTCCTGATTCAGCTGGTGCTGGTCGTACTGGTGGTTGCGCTGACCGAGACGCTGGGCCTGTGGTACTTGCACCACAAGATGGTCATCCCGGCCGACAGGATGGGCGCTGCAGGCTGGATATTCCAGTTCTCCATTCTCTCCTTTGTCTTCCTCATCCTGCAGGTGCCATACTCTGCAGCCATCATGGCGCACGAGAAGATGGACTATTATGCCATCGTCGGTGTGCTGGATGCCGTGCTGAAGCTGGCTATCGCCCTGGCGCTGCCCTACGCCACAGCCGACCGTCTGGTGGTCTATGGCGTATTGCTGGCCATGATAAGTGTGCTCAACTTCTTCCTTTTCTACGTCTATGCGAAGCGCAACTTCGTCGAAGTGCGTCTGCGCCTCCGCTTCGATGGCGGGCTGTTCCGCCGGATGGTCGCCTTCTCGGGGTGGAACATCTTCGGCTCCTTCTCATACATGATGAAGGAACAGGGCATCAACCTGGTGCTGAACTTGTTCTTCGGTCCGGTGGTGAATGCCGCGCGAGGTGTGGCAGCGCAGGTGAATGCGGGGCTGGACAGCTTTGTACAGAACGTGGCAGTGCCCGTACGGCCGCAGGTAGTGCAGTCCTATGCCGTTGGGGATACGGCGCGGACATTGAGTCTGACCTACAGCGTGAGCAAGTTGAGTTGCCTGCTTCTGTACATGCTGACACTTCCAATCTTCTACGAGACAGACTTCATCCTCCGGCTCTGGCTGGCGGACAAGGTGCCGCCGCATACCGCCACGTTTCTCGTCATCACGATGTCGGTTTCGTTCCTCAACAGCCTGAACGCCTGTGTCTCGGCTGTCGTGCATGCCTCCGGCCGGATGCGGAACTACCAGGTGTTCACAGCAATGGCGGTGCTCCTTTCCGTCCCACTTGCCTACGTTGTCCTTCGCATGGGCTACAGCGCCGAGGTTGCCTTGTGGATGTCCTTTGTGGCGATGCTGTTGGCGCATACGGTGTCGCTGATAATCCTGAAGACGATAGTGGATTATTCCATCGTGGATTACCTAAAACTCATCCTCTGGCCGTTCGCGTTGGTCGTCGTGGCCACTTGCTGGATGCCCTACATCGTTCATTTGTGCATACAGCCCGGCCTGCTCCGGTTCCTGCTGACGGGCTTTGTCTGTGTCGTCGGCGTAGGCCTGTCGGTGTACTTCATTGCGCTGAACGCCTCCGAACGGGCGCTGGTGGATGGACTGTGGCTGAAGGCCAGGGGACGATTGTCGGGGAAATGACGGGGGTGAAGAAACGCTACTGCCTTATCGAGCGAGACATTCTCTTGTGAAACACATAAAACGGAACGACATGATACATACATTTTGGAAAATATTCAAGAAGACACCCCTTTACCCCCTCTATCGCAGCATGATAGAACGGCGGGCGAAGAGCAAGTTCAAGCGTTTGTCCGCAGCTTTCCGCGTGGAAGGCGAGCGTGTATTGCAGGTCTTCTCCGAGGCGCTGAATGCCGAGGGCATCACCTTCTGGCTGGAGTTCGGCACATTGCTCGGCTATTATCGCGAGCATGACTTCATCGCGCACGACTTCGATCTGGATACAGGTGCCAACCTCACCGACCAGCCCCGCATTCGACGTGCGCTCGAGGCTGCGGGATTCGAACTGGTGAGATACTACGACGTGAAGGACGATGGCGGCCGCGAGGAATGCTACAAGCATCGAGACATGCAGACGACCATCGACGTCTTCTACTTCCGCAGGGACGGCGACCTGATGTACTGCAACCTCTTTGTGCCGCTGCAGAATATGAGTTTCCGATGGAACCTGAACAAGCCGATGCCGTTCCGCACCGTGCGGGTGAACTTCCCGGCGGGCGAGTTGCAGCGGGCCGAGTTCAAGGGGGCGAAGGTGTACATCCCTGAGAATACCGACGCGCATCTGCGGGCTCAGTATGGCGACAGCTACATGATACCGAACCCGAACTTCGCCATGAAGGACCGAAAGAACATGGTGTACTATACCTACGAGGAGAAGCCCTGCGAGGGACTCCTGAAGATTGGCTACGCCGAATAGAACGCAAAGAAAAGAAGTCGCCAAATGGAGCTGACGTACCTCGAGCCACTACCGATACTGGTGTTCTCCAACCTCTTGATGGTTGGATTCCTGCTCCTGTTGTGCAGGAAAGGCTTGAAGGAGCCATACGCCCTGAGCCCTTGGCGCAGATACCTTATTATACTGACGGCGGCGGTCTTCTGCCTGTTCTCCTTCTGGAACACCGACTGGTTCCACTATGCCGAGATGTATATGAACCTCGTCTATGAAGACGGCTACAACACGTCGCTCGAGGAGGTTTACTACCTTATTGCCAATTACCTGTCGCCCAATTACGTCGTATTCCGGGCGGTGGTATGGGGCATGGCCCTGTACCTCCTGTGTCTCTTGCTGAAGCACATTTCCCTGCGGGGCGACCTGGTGCTGTGCATCTTCTGCATGACGTGGATGATCTACTTCGGCTACGCTCGTGTCTCGCTGGCTTTTGCCATGATGTATCTGGGTGCGTCGCTCATCAGTAAATCGGTGGGTGGGCGCGTCCTGATCTCGCTGATGCTGGGGTTCCTGCTCCTGATTGCCTCGTTCTTCTTCCACAAGTCGTCGGCCTTCGGCATCGCGCTCATTCTGCTTGCACTCTCGCCCAAGCTGCTCAACCGCCGCACCTTCCTTCTGCTTCTGATGGCCTACCCGTTCCTGGTGCTCATCTCGCAGCTAATGCTGGCGCAGTTCATGAATAGCGCCGTCGATCCCAACGCTCGCAACACCGGTGCAACGGCTGGCATGACGTATCTGATCGAGGAAGGCGACGAGATAGGCTTCGCTTATCGACTTCAGCTTGCGCTGGAGTGCATTCCGTACTATCTGCTTGCGTTTGTCGGATACAAGATGAGTGTGCTCACCGACGAGGCCGACGGCGAAGAGGGCGACGAGGCGCAGCCCCTGGTGCCTGCCGACATCCGCTTCTTTGGCCGCCTGCTGTTTTATATCGTTGCGTCGGCGTCCGTCTTCCTGTTTAGCCTCGAGATGAACACCCGCAACTTCTACATCCGCTTCCTCCGCTTCGGGTTCATCCCGGCCAGCATCGTGATGGCCTGGCTTTGGCAGAGTGGCAGGTACCCGCGCTTCCGCAAGTTCACCTTGCTGTTTACGCTTGCCGGCATCTGGTATGCCTTGCTCTATTCGTTCTACGTGGCCTATCTGGGAGCCGCGAAATAGTCACCAAAAAGAAAACGACGATGAAGATATTGCACATACATCCCTCGATGCAGGGCGGCGGCATCGAAGCCGTCATCACCTCTCTGGCCAACGAAATGGCCCGGCAAGGGCACGATGTCACCGTCTGCTCCATATATCAGCCGAAGGACGACGACATCTTCTGGTTCCGCCTTGCGGAAGGTGTGCATCGCGACACGCTGGGGAAGGGGAGTACGGGTTTCTCGCTTCGGGAGGTGGTCGCCATATATCGCTACATCAGGCGAGGCCACTTCGATGTGGTGCAACTGCATGGCTTCCTCTATTACTACCTCTTCGCCCTGCTGATGCTGCCTCGCCAGAAGTTCTTCTACACGTTTCATAACGATGCGAAGCAGGAGAACTTCAAGTGGGACGCACGTTTCTTCTTCGTAAAGAAGATGATATTCCGTCTCGGTCGAGTGCCGGCCATCACCATCTCGCCGGCCAGCCAGCAATCTTTCACCGAGCTGTATGGTTGCAAGAGTGCTTTGTGCGAGAACGGCATCCCGATGCCTGAGGTCGATGATGCCCTCAACCCCGTCGATGAGGCGCGTCTGACGACAGAGACAAGTGTGTTTCTGCATCCGGGCCGCATCACGGAGCAGAAGAACCAGATGGTGCTGGTGAGAGTGTTTCGCCGACTTATCGACGAGGGACACGATGTGGTGTTGCTGATCGCGGGAAAGGAGGAGGACGACGCCATCCTGCAGGCGCTGCGCCCATACTTCTCGGAGCGAATCCGCTACCTCGGCCTGCGCAGCGATGTGCCTTCGCTGATGGCCAAGGCCGACGCCATGTGCCTGCCCTCGTTGTGGGAGGGGCTGCCCATCACGCTGCTCGAGTCGCTGGCCGTGGGCTGCATTCCCGTCTGCAGTCCCGTGGGGGGAGTGGTGAATGTCCTGCGCGACGGAGAGAACGGACTCCTGTCAAAGGACAGCAGCGAGGAGGAATACTATCGGACGATGCGGCGCTTCCTTGCCATGAACCGGGAGGAGACCGAAGGGATGAGAAGGCGATGCCGCGCCTCGTTCCAGCCTCACCACATCAGCACGACGGTCGGGAAGTATCTGGCCGAGTACGCAAGAAAATGAAAAGGGAGGGAGTGGATATGAAGATTAGTGTGGTGCTGCCGACGTACAAGCCCGGCAACTTCCTGTGGGAGTGCCTCGAGGCGCTCGATGCCCAGACGCTCGACCATGCGCTCTACGAAGTGCTCGTGGTGCTGAACGGACCGAGGGAACCCTATCTGTCGCAGGTAGAGAGTTTCCTGGCAAAGCATCCCGCCCTCCCGTGCCGCCTCATCTACAACGAACCCAACGGCGTGAGTCTGGCGCGGAACCGCGGGCTTGACGAGGCTGCGGGCGAGTATGTCTGCTTCGTCGACGACGACGACCTCGTCTCGGAGCGCTATCTGGAGGCCCTGCTTGCGGTGGCCTCGCCCGAGACCATCGCCTTGCCCTACGTAGCGGCATTCGACGACGGAAGCACGACGCTCCGTCCCATCTACATCGCCAACGCTTTCCGCGAGAACGCGCGTAACGTCCCGTTTCAGGCTGTCCGACAGTATTTCTACGTCTGCTGGGGCAAGCTCATCCATCGGGATGTGATTGGCGACCGCCGGTTCGACCCCGACCTGCGCAACGGCGAAGACAGCCAGTTCATGCTGCTTGTCTCCGACCGTATGAAGACAGTCAGTTTCACGGCTCGCGACGTCCTGTACAAGTATCGGCAGCGTGCCTCGAGCGCCTACTACGCCAATAGGTCCGTCTGGTACCACTTCACCAACATGCTGCTCCGCCTGTGCAAGGCGACAAAGATATACGCAGCCCGACCTTGCCGCTATTCGTTCCGCTTCTTCGCGACGTATATGCTGGCAACGATGATGGGTGGCGTTCGCCAGATGCTGCACCGAAGGCAGTAGTCTCCCATACTTGCTGTAGTAAAGAGAAAAACTACAGCAAGTGTGAGCGTTTGCTTGCGCAAGTGTCGAGAGAAACTACAGCAAGCAGGAACTTTTCCCACGCGTGGGAAGAGCCATTCCCACGCGTGGGACCGCTTCCCGCGACACGCTATTTTTTTCCGTGATAAAGTTTATCGTGGAAAAAAACCTTGTGTGACATAATAAAGTGCCCCCTTTTTCCGTTCTTAAGATAAAAGGGACGCAAAAACATTTGTATGACAAAGCACGGCCATCATCTCGTTTCGGTAATCATGCCCATGCACAACTCGGAGAAGTTTGTGGGCAAGGCCATCGAATCCGTCATGGGACAGACCTATCCCCATTGGGAGCTGCTGGTCGTGGACGACGGCAGCACGGACCATTCGTGCGACGTTGTTCGAGCCTATGCCCGACAGGACAATCGCATCCAACTGCTTATCAATGACGATCCCGTAGGTATGCCCTCCGCGCCGCGAAACTTTGGAATCCAGCGTGCGAAGGGCGAATTTATTGCCTTCCTCGACAGCGACGATATGTGGCTCCGCGAGAAACTCTCGCAGCAGATACCTTATTTCTTCCATGACAACCGCACGGCAGTGGTGTTCTCCGACTACGAGAAGATCGACGAGAAAGGGCGCCGTTCGGCTCGCGTCGTTTCCACTCCCGACACGACCAGCTATCAGCAGCTGCTCTACGGCAATGTCATCGGCAATCTGACGGGAATGTTCGATGTGCGCAAAGTGGGGAAGTACTACTTCGAGAACATTCACCACGAGGACTACGCCTTCTGGCTTTCAGTCCTGAAGAGCGGCTACATCGCCCGCAGCACGCAGACCGTGCTGGCACTCTACCGGGTGCGTGGCGATTCCGTGACTTCGAACAAGTTGCGCATCGTGCCTTGGCAGTGGATAGTGTATCGCGAAATCGAGCATATCAGCGTTTGGCGCTCGATATACTACTACATGTTCTATGCCGTGCGTGGGCTTCGCAAGAGCCTGATCTGATTACACTCCCTTCGTCTCCTTGGAATAAAAACCACCATCCGTCAAGCGTCGGAATCCGACACTTGGCGTTGTGATTATCCGTGCTTGGGGCAGAATTATCCGAAGCAAGCCTTCGAATCAGTATTTCCTGAACGTGAGAAAAGCGTCGTCGCTGCTCAGCCGCATGTGCTTTCGCGACAGGGCGTCGATGTGGAAACGTCCGTTGGCCGGAACACCATAGGGGGCAAGTTCCGTGAATGCCTTTTCCTCGTTCGTGGGCCATGTGGTGACCTTGCCGATGATGAGGCTGTCGGGCGTTTGAGTGAAGTAGCACAGATAGTAGAACTGCTGCGCCATGTTCTGGAACTTTATCAACTTCAGCTGCACGCAATAGTACACGCTGTCGGCGTTTGTCTTCAGCACCATGCCGCTCGTGCGGTCGCGCCACTCTGTCAACTGCCACATGCCGTCGAGGTCGCCGTTCTCGTCCCACTTGCTTTCGCAGGCCGTGCACATCGTCGTTACGACACCTATATATAATATAAGGTATGCAAGTCTTCTCATATCTTCTGTCTTCTACTCTCTCTTCTGTCTTCAATGTTTATTTCTTCCCTATCCATCCCGAGTAGGAGAGCGTGAGCATGGCACCGCTCGCCTTTCCCAGCAGCGTTCCCCAGTTTTGGCCAAAGGCTGCACTTACGCCCAGTCCCTCCACCTGATGCGGACGATACGTCACCTCGGCAAGCAGGAAGTCGCCCTTGGCAGGCTCGGTGCGTGGCATGTCGTAGAATCCCAGGCTCTTTGCGTGGGTATAAAGTACGCGATAGCCCAGTTCGCGGGTGGGCTCGCCCTGTATCCCGATGTGGTGTGCCAGCACGCGGGTGTCGAGGAACACAATCTTCTTCGACGTGTTGTAGAGTGGCGAGAGGAGCAGGGCATGGCCCATCGAGAATCCTGCATGCTGCCAGCCTCCGTAGATCTGATGATTGTAGTAGTTGTCGATGCCAAAGATGTCTTCGGGCATTGTGGCTGTGGCATCGTGGTAGATGGGGCCGCTCTGGTGGGTGGTGCGCAGGTGTTCATAGACAATGGCCGAAAGCACGGGATTTTTCGGCAGACGTCCCTCGATGCCGTAAAGCATGTCGCGCCAAGGGTACTGCATGAACATCTGCGAATGGTCGTCGAAAAAGTGTTCGGCATACGCGCCGACGCTCCATCCGGCACCTTCGTAGTCGAGACGCAGATGCCATGAACCCAGTTGATTCCCTTCCGAATTGTTGTAGTCGCCATCGTTCACGTCGTTACCTCCTGGGACAAGTGCATGCCAGAAGGACTTCAGGCCGCTGTTCAGCTTTTGGTGCGGGTCGAATGGCCCAGAGTGGTCTGGCCTGTCCTTCAGGTTCCATGCCTCTCCGCCGAACTGGCAGCTCATTTCCAGTCCTCCCGTCAGCGTGAGCGGAAACTTGTCCTTGTTGCCGACGCGCAAGAATCCGGCTTTCGAATGGTATAGCGAGTTTGCCGTGTAGGGATGCTGCGTCCCTGTCGTGAAGTCGCGCTGCCAGCCGTTGTCGGTGTAGCATCCGTAGGCAATATGTGCCTTGACGGCTAGCCAGTCGCGCGTGCCAGGAATGAGCCAGAATTCGGGCAGTTCCAATCGCACTTGCGGCAGCGGGCGTGCATTGATGCCGGAGGTCATGGCTCCGCTGCTCAGCGTCTGGCTCTTCAGCTCCATTGGGCGTTCTTTCTGTCCGATGCTCAGGCGCAGAGCTTGCCATTCGATGTCGGCATACAGCTGCTGCAGAATTGCGTGGCTCTGCATCCCCGCAGCCACTGCGACGTCCGCACCGTAGCCCAGTCGCCAGTTGCGCGTAGCATCGGCTTCCGTTGCACGAAGGACGGATGCCCTCAGATAGCCGTAGCCATTCTCGGGCGCCCCTAGGCCATAACGGTTGTTTGTGAACCAGAAGGGCGCGTGAGAACCGCTGCCCGTAGTGCCGACTAGTTCGGCACGATACGACACATCCTCCCCAAAACGGCTTATCTGTGCGTTTGCCGTCAGGGGGAGGATGAGCAGAGGAAGATACCAGTGTTTATTCATCTTCCGAAGCGTTTTTATGATGCACCCTCGCTGCTCCGGTCGGATACGGAAGGACAGCAAGGGTGCGGAAGGGGGGAATTGATTATTTCTCGGTATGTGTCTTGCCCTCGTCGGTGCGGCCGTAGTGACCATAGATGCCGTACTTGCCATACTTGCCGTAGCCGTATTTGCCGTACTTGCCGTACTTGCCATACTTGCCGTAGCCGTAGTAGTAGCCATACTTCTTCTTCTTCAGGTCCATGCCGTTGAGCACGAGGTTGATGTTGGGAAGCTTCTCGTCGCGCTTCAGGCTGTTGATAAGGTCGAAGCTGCTGCGCGGTGTGTAGTCGGCACGGCAGATGAAGAGCGTGATGTCGGCTGTACGTCCGATGGAAAGCGTATCGCTGACGAGACCTACGGGCGGCGTGTCGAGCAATACGTAGTCGTAGTGCTCGCGCAGGTGATTAATGGCGCGGTCAAGTTGCTCGCGGGAAATCAACTCACTGGGGTTTGGCGGAATTACTCCAGCCGGCAGCACGTCGAGGTTCTTGTTGGCCACGCCGCAGATGATCTGCTCTTTCAGCAGGTCGTAGCCTTGCTCATCGGAGCTGATGTAGGTGGTGACACCTTTCTTGTTGGCGGGCAGATTGAACAAGCGTACGAGACGCGGCTTGCGGATGTCCAGACCGACGATGATGACGCGCTTGCCCATCAGTGCGAGCGACATTGCCAAGTTTGTGACAACGAATGTCTTTCCTTCGCCGGGAATACAGCTGGTTCCGACAATGACCTTCTTTCCGCCTTCGAGTACGAAGCGCAGGTTGGTGCGCAATCCGCGGAAGGCTTCTTCCATCATGTCGTTGCTGTTCTCCTGCACGGCCAGAGCATGTTCGCCGTCCATCTCCTTGCCTGCCATGGGAATGTCTGCCAGAATGGGAATGGAGGTGAGTTTCTCCACGTCGTCGCGTCCCTCGATGCGGAAGCGCAGCAGATTACGCAGGAAGACGATGCCGATGGGGAAGGCGAGGCCGAGCAAGAGAGCTGCAAGCATAATCATCTTGCTCTTGGGGGATACCTTACCCATGTACTGCGGCTCGTCGATGATACGTGCCTTTGCTGCCGTACTGTTCAGGGAGATGTAGTTCTCCTCACGCTTCTCGAGAAGCATTAGGTAGAGGCCAGCCTTGATTTCCTGCTGTCGGGTGTAGTTGTTCAGTGCGCGTTCCTGAGTCGGTGTGCTGCCGATACGGCCACTGAACTTGTTGTACTGCTTGTCAATGTTCTTCTTCTGCAGGTCGAGGTCTTCCTTGATGGCCTCAACGCTCATCTTGATTGAGGGCCACATCTCGTCGATCTGTGCCGTCAGGCGCTGAATGTAGGTGTGCTCCTCGCTCGAACTCTTGAGCAGACGGTTGCGCTGGAGTACGAAGTCGTTGTAGTCGCCAATCATCTTGTTGAGGTTCGCATCCTTGACTCCCAGGTTTGCCGGAATAATCTCTCCCGTATTTGAGGGCTTGTTCAGCCATGCGATAAGTCCGTTGACGATGTTGATCTGCGTCTGGATTTCCACTTGCTGCTTACGATACTCGTCGATGTTGGAAAGAGCATTCGTGGCATCGTTGGCCAGATTCACCAACTCGTTGTTCTTCTTGTAGTTCTCCAGTTCGCCTTCGGTCATGTCCAGCTCGCCGCGAATCACGTCGAGTCGTTCCTTGATGAACTCCTCTGTCTTCGTAGCCACCTCGTTCTTGTCCTCGTTGGCATCCTCGTTGTAGCTTTCCATGAGTTCGTTCAGGAAGTCGATGCCTCGCTGCCTTTTCGTATCGAGATACGTAATCTGAGCCACGGTCGTCGTCTTGCTTGTGGCCGATGCACTGAGACTGTGGGCGCATCCGCGGCCTGCAACGGTAGGCGACACGATGTAGGCATAGAGGGCACGGCTAGTCATTTCGACTTCGGGATTCTGCTCGAGCGTAACAGTGCCGATGGGGGTATTGATGCTGCTTGGCATGCTTGTCACATCGTTTTCGAACTCTATTGGTTCCTTTGCCATCGGGACGTAGGCGCGACCCTCAATGTGGAACTTGTTGTCAGCCTGGGTAATCTTCAGGGCGAGAGCAGAATTCAGAGTGTCCAGCACCTCTGCGGGCATGTCCACAAGAATGGGGGAGTCCTTATAGAGCTCACCTTTGCGGATGCGTCCCTGAATGTAGTAGCTAACGTAGAGCTTTAGTTTCTTCACTACGCGGGTGCTGATGCTCGTGCTTCGCAGAATCTCCAACTCATTGTCGAATCCGTTACTGTTCGAGATAAGTCCCATGCTCTCCAGCGACATCTGTCCGTTGGAGAATCTCTTCTTTGAGTCGTCGTCCTTGATCAATACTTTCATGGACGATGAGTACACAGGTCGCGTGTACCTAAGGTATGCGAAGGCCAGACATAAAGCAATGAAAGCCGACGCAATAATCCATTGCCAGTTGAGCACAACGATTGTCCAGATTTCCTTCCATTGGAAGCCACCTTCTTCTTCGACTTCCGCGTTTTGTTTCTCAATGTATTCTGCCATATCTGTTATTGTTATTTCTGTTTGCGTGTCATTGTTGGTCATCTTTGTAATGGCCATACAAATGCGGTTGCAAAGGTATATAAAAAAATCCATAGCACGAAGGAAACAATTATAAATGATTCAAAAAAGCGTGATTTTGTCCAAAACTGACGTTATTTGGAAAAAAATGTGTATCTTTGCAGCCAATAGCATCAAGAATTATACACTGAAAGCGGAATATATCGAAATGAGTCGGACGAAACATGTAATACTCATTGGCGAAGCGGAGGAGCTCCGCGAGATGCATGATGAGTGGCTGTGCCGCAATGCACGCATTGTGGTTGATGCTTGTTTCGTAGATGATGAGCTACCTTCGGATGCACCTCTGGTGATGCTGCGATACGATTGTGCGGCAGTCGAGGACCTTCTTTGTGCGAGTGGAGTCGTGAGCGAGGTGTATTGTTCCTCGTCGATTGTGCCGAGTGCCGACATGTCTCGCCTCTGTTACTGCTGTGAGGAACGGAACATCCGTTTCGTCTTTGTTCCGCATGGACTTTCCTCCCTGCATCGCAGGATGCGAACAACACATCGTGGCGGACTGACGATGCTCGAACCGTGCCGACCTCGTTTGTACAGCCTGTGCTGGCGAATACTGAAGCGTTTGGCAGACTTACTTGGGAGTCTTTTGCTACTTCTTACCGTGTTCCCTGCGGTATATGTAGTGCGTGCCATCCAGATAAAGCGCAAGAGCATGGGACCCGTACTTTTGCGGACAAAAAGCTCGGGACCGGATGGAAAGGTCTTCCATTGCCTCACGTTTCGAAGGCCGGAGGGGCAAGCCGGTACACGCCTCGATGCAATGCCTCAGTTGCTTAACGTCTTCTTTGGCGAAATGTCATTTGTGGGGATGCCGCTTCTGACGGGTGATGACATTGAACAATACGTAGCTGAGGCCGAGAAATATCACATCCGTCACTGGCCAAGACCCGGACTCACGCAATGGTCGCGCGTCTGTGCGCACCCGAAGTCGCAGCGCATGCTCTCTCCGCTCGAGAATGCAGTGGCCGATGATGTCTGGTACGTACAGCATTGGACCTTAGGACTCGATCTACGCACACTGGCGTGCACGTATCTTGGGATGAAGTGCGGGGCGTGAAACCGTCAAATGGAACAGAACTTATATATAATTAAATAAGGTATAGGAAACATGTCAATATGGAGTAAACTATTCGGGAGAAAATCGAACGACGAGGCACGCGTCGGTGGCATGGAGGATTTCATGCTGCTCATTCGTGTGTATTATCAGTCGGTGATAGCTGCGCAATTGGGCATCAACAACCTTGGTGCACTGCCCGACCTGCGTATATTCAAGCAGACGTATCATGTGACCACGCTTAACAACAAACTGGGCTTGGCCGAGAAGAAAAGCTGCAAGAAACTCATTCAGGACATCTACGGCGTAAGTTCGTCGTTCTTCGACGAGGTGGATGCCAGTGTGAAGAAGCGTTGCCGTAAGGTGCAGGACGTTCAGAGCTACCTTGCTATGTTCCAAGGCTTCAGTCAAGACCTGATGATGCTCATGGGTAACCTCATGCAATGGAAATTCCGTCTACCCCGATTCTTCAGCAGCGCGCTGAAAGAAATGGTGGCGAAGCAGGTACACGAAGTGATGAACAAGAACGACTGGAAGGATGAGGGCGTGCGTCGCACCTGTGTCGCATTGCGAAAATATCAGGCTGCACTTGGCTATAGCGAGGCCTGGATGACGGAATACGTACATACGATTGTGATGCTGGCAAAGAAAGAACCTCGCAAAAATAGTGAGGAATAATTTTGTATATCGCGAAAAACTGTCTACCTTTGTACACAGAATTGCAAAGATAATATATCTGGGCTCATGGATGCACAGCTGAACGATATCGTGTTGCGCATAGAAACGCGCGTGCGACAGATGCTCTTACTGCACGAACAACTGCAGCAAGAGAATGCGCGTATGCAGCAGCAACTTCGCGATGCAGAAGCGCAGATCCGGCTGCTCCATGAGGAAAACGATAAACTTAGAGAAGATTATGCTCATCTTAAGATAGCAAAGTATGTGGATATGACCGACGACGATACAAGGCAGATCCGAGGCCGTATCACGAAAATGGTGCGAGACATCGACAAGTGTATCGCAATGCTAAAGACTGATTAACACATGGCAAAGCAAAACGATACATTAACAATAACTCTCCGTTTCGGCACATGGTCTATGCCCATGACCGTTCGTCTTGCCGACGAATACGTATATCGTCAGGCTGAGAAACTGATAAAGGAGAGGTATAACTACTATACGAGCAGTTACAGGAACCAATCGACGGAAATGTATCTCGTGATGACATTGCTTGACGTGGCAGTACGCCTCAAGCAATACGAGACGTCGATGGACACCACGCCTATCGTGGAACGACTGAGACCGCTGCTCGCTGAGTTGGAGTCCGCACTTGACCCAAAGAAGAAAGAATGAGAGACAAGAAGGACTTCAATTTATGAACAATTAACTATTTTACACATGACAATTGATATTTTGATAGCTGTTGGCATCGGCATCCTCGCATTTGCGTTGCTGGTGTTGGCATGGTATTTGGTATTTGTGCCGGAAAAGCGCAAGGCGCTTGAATCAGCTGCACGTGAAGCCGCCGAGAAGGAGGCAGAGGTAATCAAACAGAAGAAGCTGCTCGAGGTGAAAGATAAGTTCTTGAGCAAGAAGGCAGAGTTGGAAAAGGAAGTGCGTCAGCGCAACCAACAGATTCAGCAGGCCGAGAACCGCGTGAAGCAGCGCGAGATGACGCTAAACCAGCGTCAGGACGAAATGACGCGTAAGCGTCAGGAAATGGACGCACAACGCCAGCGCATGGAGACACAGCAGGCTGTTTTGCAGAAAAAGGAAGAAGAACTGACACAGCGGCAAAACAGCCTACTGGAGCAGGAACGTACGAAACTCGAAGAAATCTCTGGCTTGAGTGCCGACGAGGCGCGTGAACGCCTCGTGGAAACCCTAAAGGATGAGGCTAAGACCAACGCCGCCGCCTATATCAACGAGATAATGGACGATGCCAAGATGACAGCCAATAAGGAGGCTAAGCGCATTATCATCCAGACCATTCAGCGTGTGGCCACGGAAACAGCCGTGGAGAACAGCGTCACCATCTTCCACATCGACAACGACGAAGTGAAGGGGCGCATTATCGGGCGCGAAGGGCGCAATATCCGTGCTCTCGAGGCTGCTGCAGGCGTCGAAATCGTTGTCGATGACACTCCCGAGGCAATCGTCATCAGTGGCTTCGACCCAGTGCGCCGCGAGGTGTGCCGATTGGCATTGCATCAGCTTGTGGCCGACGGACGCATCCACCCTGCACGCATTGAAGAAGTGGTGGCAAAGGTGAAGAAACAGGTGGATGAGGAAATCATGGAGACGGGCAAGCGTACGACCATCGACTTGGGCGTGCACGGACTTCATCCAGAACTGGTGCGCATTATCGGTAAGATGAAATATCGCAGCAGCTACGGACAGAACCTCCTACAGCATGCGCGCGAGACGGCCAACCTCTGTGCCGTGATGGCCAGCGAACTCGGACTGAACCCGAAGAAGGCAAAGCGTGCCGGACTCCTGCACGACATCGGTAAGGTGCCCGATGAGGAACCCGAGATGCCGCACGCACTTTATGGTGCCAAGCTTGCTGAGAAGTACAAGGAGAAGCCTGATATCTGCAACGCCATCGGTGCCCATCACGAAGAAATGGAAATGACTACGCTGATAGCACCCATCGTACAGGTGTGCGATGCCATCAGTGGAGCGCGACCCGGTGCCCGTCGCGAAATTGTTGAGGCATATATTAAGCGATTGAAGGACTTGGAGAACATCGCCATGAGCTACCCCGGTGTGGTGAAGACGTATGCCATTCAGGCTGGTCGCGAACTACGTGTTATCGTGGGTGCCGACAAGATTGACGACAAACAGACGGAACTGCTCAGTTCTGAGATTGCTACCAAGATACAGAACGAGATGACCTATCCGGGACAGGTAAAGATTACCGTGATACGCGAGACACGTTCTGTGGCCTTTGCCAAGTAAGCGTTTGACAAACAACTCCCTATAGGAACAGCAAGCCCCTGACACCTCGTGTCAGGGGCTTGCTGGCTGTTGTGAGTTGTCGCACGAAGTGTGACGTCATGTTATGCTTCCCTTTGTGCCGTATCCTGTGCTCTCGCACAACTTGCTCGTCGGAAGATGTCTTGCGATCCGACGGATTCTATCGTTTGATGGGGGATGCAACGTTCCACGGAAGAGTGCGTTCTTGTTCTGTTACGAGCGGCTCTTGTCGGTTCAAGAGCACGCTTCTGTTGAAAACTGTTTTTGTTTCACAGCTGCCACCACTTCTTCTTGGGCTTTTCCTCCTTCTTGCCCATCTCCTCCTGCAACACTTCCTCGTAGGTCATGTTGTCGTGAATCATGCGGTAGATGGTGCCCCAGTCGGGTAGTCCGCCCACGTTCCTGTCGTCTATCCACACGTCGGCCTTCAGTTTCCTGCTGAAGTGGATGTTCTTGCTTGTGTCCTCCTCTGGAAAATCTTTATTGATGGCATAGAACTCTACGCCTCGGGCTCTGCACCATTCCACGGCCTCGTCCAGCAGGGCCCCTTCGCGCACGCTCCACAGGATTAGTTTGTGGCGATCCTCTATAAGCATTCGCAAGGTTTGCGTGGCAAATGGAATCTCTGGCCCAATCTTCGGATAGCGATGTTCTACAATCGTTCCGTCAAAGTCAACTGCTATTGTCATATATGGTAAATGATGTGATTCGGCGGCAAAGATAGTCATTTTTTGCGAATATCATGTAATATTGTGGCTATCTTGCAGGAAAAAACTATTAATTCTTTTATGTAAACCAAATAAAAGTACTACCTTTGCAGCAGAAATAAACATTAAGGTATGAGAAAAACTGTTTTGTTTACTGCTCTTTCGTTGATGATTCTCGCGATGAGCAGCTGTGTCTCCACAAAGAAGATTGTATATTTTCAAGGTGCCGATTCGGTGTATGCCGAGGGACGGCGTATTCTGCAGCAGTATGAAATGCGACTGAAACCTGCCGATCAGGTGCTCATCAAGGTGACGTGCGGCGAGCCTGAACTGCTTTCCGTCTTTGCTCAGGACATCACGATGGGCTCGTCCGACCGCTATTCGTCGAGTATGTATTCATCGGGTTCGCTGACAAATGCCTACGGATACACAATTACCAACGAGGGTGTCCTCGACCTTCCGGCAATCGGTAGTGTGGCTGTGGCCGGCAGTACTGTGGATGAAGCAGCCAAGAAGATTGAGGAGAAGATTATTGAGTCGGGACTCATCAAGGATCCCGAGGTGACTGTACGTCTGCTCAATGCGCGCGTTGCTGTGCTGGGTGCTGTGCACAGTCCGCATGTGGTGAGCCTTACCAGTGAGCGGAACACCGTGCTGGACATCTTGGCACAATGCGGCGATGTGGCCGACAGCGGATTGCGTCAGCATGTACAGCTCTATCGCGAGGAAAACGGCATTCGTCAGATGTACGAACTGGATCTCACGAAGGCTGACATCTTTAACAATCCGGCATTCTACGTGCAGCAGAACGACATGATATACGTCGAGCCCAATAAGAGTGCCAGTGTCAAGAGCAGCGCGTTCTATACGTTCCTAAGTGCTGGCTCCAGCATCATCGGCTTGCTCTCGACCATTATCTCCATTGCCGTCTTGCTGTCGAGATAGTGGTGTCGTTCCATTCTTCGGGAATGGGATTGATCTGCTGAATATCGAAACCCCACAACCAATGGCCTGCGCTGATATTGCGCAGGCCATTTACGTTGAAATAGCGAGCCGGCTTGCCGTAGAACATGGCGCACTGGCGGAAGCCCTGCGGATTGTGGGGCAAGGCGAACTTCTTCTGCAGGCTCGTGGAAGAAAGTTCCACTGGGATGCATCTTTGCGAACTGGTGCAGAGCGAGTCGCCGGCCAGCAGGACATTGGCGGAATAATTTGCGTCGGGCGCAAACTCGGCATTGTTCATCGTGCGGTATGTAGCTCCCACGACGTAGCCGATTACCCAGCATGCACCGCCACTTTTCGTGAGATCGGCCGACAGCAGGTCCTCCACGGTGTAGGGCGCCTCTGCGGTGCCTTTTCCGGCATCGGTGGGCGGCGCAAAGTCTTCCTCCTCTTTCCTCGTCGTTCCGTCTTCGGTGAAGTCATACTTTTCGCATCCGGCCGTCAGGGTCAGTGCGAACCAAAGCAAGTATGATAGTCGGTAGGCCTTCAATCCTCCTCCGTGAATGTGTCGAGAATCTTCCGATAGACTTCCGGCAGGTTGTACTTATAGTAAATGGTGTCGAACCACATAAGCAGATAGACAAGCACGACGAACAGAAGCCAAGCCAACAGTATTTTCAGAGCCATGATTCGCAGGATTATTCGTTTCTTCACGCAAAAATACGAAGAATTCTTTGTTTCATCAAGAAAAATGCGTAGTTTTGCATCAGAAATCGCATCAACTCACATAATATCGAATCATATTCAGTCTTATGAAATGTAATGTATGGTGCTGTCTGCTGGCAGTTTTCTCTTTGGGCTTGCTCGCAGCATGCCAGAGTAGTGAAGTGGAGCCTGCAGGAGCTTCGCAGGAAGTGGTTTTCCGCGTGATGAACTACATGCAGTATAGCCTCGACGAGGTTACGCGCAGCGATGCAGATGCGCTGGACCACTTGGTGTTCGGCGTATTCGATGCCGAGACGGATGCTTTGGTGGGCTCGATTCAGACGCAGGACGAGGGGTCGTCGGGCTATGGTACCTTCTCCGTCAAGCTTCAGAAGGGCAGCTATCGGCTGGTGTTCCTCGGTTATGATAAGGATTATGTATGCCAGATGACGTCTTCTTCGGTGGTTTGCTTCGAGTCGGATGCTGTGCCGCAGACGTTTCTCCACTCGATGACCCTCACGGTGGGCGACGAACCCTTGCCTGCACAGAGTGTGGTGCTCAAGCGTGCGGTGGGCGCTTTTCGCCTAATCGTCTCCGATGCGCTGCCTTCGAACCTTGCCACGATGCGCTTCGCCATT
Organism: Bacteroidaceae bacterium; assembly: GCA_024680695.1. Classification (GTDB taxonomy): domain Bacteria; phylum Bacteroidota; class Bacteroidia; order Bacteroidales; family Bacteroidaceae; genus Physcousia. The sequence goes on along the minus strand of JAILBW010000071.1, from coordinate 7,003 downwards.
GGTGGCGGCAGCACCAAGCTGAACGGACGGACTGGATTTGCGGCGGATAATGGCGGGCGGACATTCAGCCTCTCCGTGCCGAGCAGCTATCTGGGGAGGACGGACATAAAGCTGAATTCCTATGTATTCCTGCCTGATGGCGAAACGGAGATCGACATCACGGTGGATGCGCTGACGGCCAATGGCTCGGTCATCCGGAGCCGCACCTTCCCCAAAGTGCCGATGATGATAAACCGGCTGATCACCTACGAAGGCAACTTCTTTGCCGCCTCGACGAGCGACATGTCGGCCAGCATCACGGTCGATAACGAATGGCACGACGAGGTGACGGTGAACTTCTGATTCTCCTCTTCCGCTTCTCTCCCCAGCCCTCTACACATCGATTAGCAGGGCATCCTCATCGTGGCTGCGCAGGTAGCGCAGCCTTTCCCATTCCTTTGTGTTCAGCAGCCACACCCGGTCGAGCCGCTCGACGCCGTGCGAGTCGATGCGTTTCATTGCCATCTTCACCGTGATGCGGTTGATGTCGATGGCCGGCAGGTAGTGCGAGGTTGTTCCGCGTTCGTCGAGTATCTCGGCCAGCAGTTGCATTCCCACCAGCTCGTCGAGCAGGATGTGCACGATGGTCTCGGGCAGATGGGTGTCTTTGGCCAGCGACCTCACGGTGAACGGCTTGGCGCCCGAGGCAAAGCGCTTGCAAATGCGGCACATCAGCAGGAGTGACAGCGAATCGCGATAGCGCCGGCTCAGTTCGAGGCCGCTGCGCTCGAAGGCATAGCTCTCCATGTATTGGTTGGCGTAGCATAGCTGTCCGCCGATGAGGCAGATGCACCACGAAATGTGCAGCCAGAGCATGAACAACGGTATGGCGGCAAACGAGCCGTAGATGGCGTTGTAGCTGCTCAGCTTTATCTGGTAGTGGAAGTAGAGATACTGGACAATCATGAAGATGAGGCCCGCCACGATGCCCGGCCACAGCGCGCTGCGCCATTTCACCTCGGTGTTCGGGATGAACTTGTACAGGAGTACGAAGGTCAGGCAAGCCAGCAGGATGGGCGTGAAGTGGACGAAAAACTCCACGGTATCGTTGACGAACTGATAGTCTGGGAACAGTCCCTTGAACGTCAGCAGGAAGAGGTTCACGCCGCTCGTGATGACGATGACGAAGGGGAGCAGGAAGAAGATGCTCATGTAGTCGATGATGCTGCGGTAGAGGTTGCGGGACGAGCGAACGTACCATATCGTGTTGAAGGCCGTCTCGACATTGCTCGTCAGCGACACCAGCGTGTACATCAGGACGATCAAGCCGACGCCGATCACCACGCCGCCCTGGGTGTGCTCGAGGTACGAGTTGACGAACTCGATGACCTTGTCCGTCAGTTCGGGGCTTACCTGTAGCGATTCGCGAATCCTCTCCTCGATATACGGGGCAAAGCCGAAGCCGCGTCCGATGCCGAAGATGATGGCCAGCACGGGCACCGCTGCCAGCATCGTGCTGTAGGTCAGCGCCGAGCCGTAGCTCATGATGTTGTTCTTGCGGATGCACTCGATGGTGATGATGACGCGCTTGAGAACATGCAGCCACCAACGTCGCAGCGGGTTGAGCGTGTGTTCGTTCACGCTCCAGATGTAGTCGATGTCGCGCAGTTTCATGTGCAGTATTGCGTAGTCCTTCGTTTTACTTCGTCTGAAAAAGGGAACAGTGAACCTGTAAGCCGGGTTCTGTACCTGCATTGCGCAGGTGTCTGCCATTTATCTACGACCAGCGTCGCCGCGTGGCCTCTATCGTTCCACCCTCCGGCTCGGACGGGCAGCCCTCTCTTTTGTTCGCCGGTTTACATGAACTTTCAACTTCCGGAGTGCACAGCACCACGTGTCGCCACGGGCCTGGTAGGCTCTTGCCCCACCTTCTCACCCTTGCCGGCAGCCTTGCGGCATGCTTTGGCGGTTGTTTTCTTCTGCACGATCCGACCCTCGCGAGCCCCTTCCCGTTAGGAAGCGGAATGCCCTGTGTTGCCCGGACTTTCCTCCCGCCTCCGAGGAGGCCGGCGGCAGACCGGTTCACTGTTTCCGAGGACAAAGGTAGGCAGAATATTTCAAAGTACAAAATCCGCGTCTCAAAAAACGGCTCCTCCCTACATTATTATACTATGCGTGCGCGTACGCGCGAGGCTCTGCCTCCTGCCGAATCGTTCCATGCTTGCGCAAGTAACGTCTCCTGCTTGCGCAAGTAACGTCTCCTGCTTGCGCAAGTAATGCCTCCCGCTTGCGCAAGTATCGGCCCCTGCTTGCGCAAGTATCGGCCCCTGCTTGCGCAAGCAGAAAGCGACGTTTCGGCAAGGCGGCGAAGTGCGTAAAGGAATGTAAAAAACGGGCTTCACGACGTTTAACAACCGTTAAAGGCCTGCGACGCAGTGTTAAATGTTGGGAAAAATGTGGCGCAAACGATACGATATTCGGTAAATATTAGCTATATTTGCACTCGGAAAAGCAAAAGGAACTAAATTCGAAGATTAACAAAAAGGAAAGGATAAGTTATGAAACAGACAATTAAAATGATGCTTGGAATGGTGGCGCTGGTTGGCATCACCAGTGTGGTGACAGCTTCTGTAGTGCGTAACACAAAATCGTCGGGCGAGGAGGCTGCCGAACCGATATTTGCCACAGCGCCCGTATCGGCTCCCCAAGGCGGATACGTCGACCTGACCTACGCTGCCGAGAAATCGGTCGACGCAGTGGCCTACATCAAGGTGACGAAGACCGGCCGTACGCGCCAGTACGTCGTGCGCGACCCCTTCAGCGACTTCTTCGGCGACTTCTTCGGACAGGGCCGCGGACAACAGCAGCCACAGCAGCGCGAATACAAGGAGCCGGACAGTCACGGCGCAGGCAGCGGCGTGATTATCAGCACGGACGGATACATTGTGACCAATAACCATGTAGTAGCCGGCGCCGACGAGATCGAGGTGAAGCTGAACGACAACCGCGAGTTTAAGGGACGCATCATCGGCACCGACGAGACCACCGATCTGGCCCTCATAAAGATCGACGGCAAGGATCTGCCCACCCTGCCCATCGGCAACAGCGACGACCTGAAGCTGGGACAGTGGGTGCTGGCCGTAGGCAACCCACTCAACCTGACAGGCACCGTGACGGCCGGCATCGTGAGTGCCAAGGCGCGCGGCCTGGGTGCCAATGGTGTCGAGAGCTTCATCCAGACGGATGCCGCCATCAATCCTGGCAACAGCGGCGGAGCCCTCGTCAATGAGCGCGGCGAGCTGGTGGGCATCAATGCAATGCTTTACAGCCAGACGGGCAGCTACAGCGGCTACGGATTCGCCATCCCGACAACCATCATGAACAAGGTAGTGGCAGACCTCAAGGTGTATGGCACCGTACAGCGCGCCATCCTCGGTGTGCAGGGCACAGACGTAGGCACCTACGTCGATTCCGAGAAGGCAAAGGGCAACGATGTGGACCTTGGCACCATGTCGGGCGTCTATGTGATGCAGGTGACCGATGCCAGTGCAGCTCAGGATGCTGGGTTCGAGAAGGGCGATGTCATCACGAAGTTCGACGGGAAGAAAGTCAGCAAGATGAGCGAACTGCAGGAGGCCATCGCACAGCATCGCCCGGGCGACAAGGTGTCCGTCACCTATCTCCGCAACAAGAAGGAGACGACCATCAGCGTGACATTGCGTAATACGCAGGGCAACACCAAGATAATGGAGGAAGTGGATCTCGACGATATGGGCGTTGCATTGAAGCCTGTTCCCGAGGAGGACATGAAGAACCTGGGCATCACTTACGGACTTTCCATCACCGCCATCCGTAACGGCAAGATGAAGGAAGCAGGCGCCAGCAAGGGCACCATCATCCTGCAGGTGAACGACCGCAAGATGGAGACTGTCGTGGACTGGGAGGAGGCCGTAAAGAACGCCAACCAGAGCAGCGAGCGCACGCTGTGGATCAAGGCTATTACGCCTGCCGGCCGCAAGACCAGCTATGTCATCGACCTGAACGAATAATCACCCACGCGGACGTTTCCGCAAGGGGGCGCATCCGGATTTGGATGCGCCCCCTTTATGTTGAGTCGGCAGCAGGGCTGGTTTGGCTGACTGACCGAAAAAGTCAGGTTCTCCTGACGAAGAGACTCGGTTCTCCTGACGAAACTGTTTGGTTTACTGGTCAGTGTGAACCGGCAAGAAACTGTCGGGCGCTTCCTTCTACAGAACGTCGGCGGCGGGCAGTTCGTGGAGACGGGTGCCGTTGCTGCCCTTTATGAGCAGGGTGTAGCCCTCGATCGGCTCCTTGCGTAGCGCTTCCTTCACCTCCTCCACGTTGGCGAAGAGGCGCATCGAACCGTCGGCAGGCGCTGCATGGGCAAACTCCTGTCCTACGAGCCATGCCTCGATGCCTGCGGCGATGAGCGTCCTGACAATCTCTTCGTGAGCCTTCGCGCTGTCTTGCCCCAGTTCGCGCATCTCGCCCAGAATGGCCAGTTTGCGCTCGGCGCGGACGAACTGGAAGTTGGTCAGTGCCGCCTGCATGCTGGTGAGGTTGGCGTTGTAGGCGTCGATTATGAGTCGGTTGCCGCGTGGCGTCTCGCGATACTCGCTGCGCCCGTTGGTAGGTCGGTATGCCGAGAGCGCCTCGTCGATTTGTGCCTCGCCGACTCCGAAGTGCAGGCCGACGGTGACAGCAGCGCGAACATTCTCAATGTTATAGGCTCCCACAAGGTGCGTCTGCACATCGTGCCAAGGGCTGTCCAACTCCGCTCTCCAACGCAGCCGCAGGAATGGGTCGGTGTCCTCGACGCGAGCCTCCACGTAGGGCAGGGCATCCTTCTCCAGCACGAAGCCTCGCTGCAGGGCCATTTCCCGCAGGTCGTCGTCGAAGGCATTCAGGAAGATGAACTTGCCCCGCCGATGCAGGTCGTCGTACAATTCCCCCTTCGTCGCCTTGACGCCCTCGAATGAGCCGAATCCCTCAAGATGTGCCCGCCCCACATTCGTCACAATGCCGCAGTCGGCTTGCGCAATCCGGCACAGAAACGCAATCTCGCCCGGATGGTTGGCGCCCGTCTCGACGACGGCAATGTCGTGTTCCGGCCTCAGGCGCAACAGCGTGAGCGGCACACCGATATGGTTGTTCAGGTTGCCCTCTGTGTAGAGTACGTTGTGCCGCTTGCTCAGGACGGCGGCGACGAGTTCCTTGGTGGTCGTCTTTCCGTTGGTTCCCGTAATCTGCAGGACAGGCTTGCCCCATTCCCTGCGATGGTGGGCGGCCAGCTCCTGCAGGGCTTCCAATACGTTGTGCACCAGGAGGAACCGCTCGTCGGTGGCGTATTCCGGCTCATCGACGACGGCAAGGGCGCAGCCTGCCTCCAGCGCCTTTGCGGCAAAGGCATTGCCGTCGAACGACGCGCCCTTCAGTGCAAAAAAGATGGAGCCCTCGGGGCACCGTCGGCTGTCGGTCGTCACGCAAGGGTGCGCGAGATACAGGTCGTAGAGTTCTTTCGTGTTGCAGTACATGACTCTCAGTTTTTATTCGGTTTCCACGCAATGATGAAGTATGTTCGCCATTCTGACGACAAAGTTACGTAAAGTCGAGCGAAATGCAAAGGGAAAAGGAAAATCTTTTCACTTTCATTTCCGAGACGTAGTAACCTCGGCGAAGCCAGAGTTACGTAAAGTCGAGCGAAATGCAAAGGGAAAAGGAAATCTTTTCACTTTCACTTCCGAGACGTAGTAACCTCGGCGAAGCCAGAGTTACGAAAAGTCGAGCGCAGAACAAAGGAATTCATTCCTTTTTATGCCGAGACGCAGTAAGTTCTTCAACACTCGCAAGCGAGCAGAAGCGTCCTGAAGGCCGAGCGCGCCATTAGAAGAACGGCATGTCATCTTGAGCGGCTGAGTATAGTTCAAAGCTAATTTTTAGAACCCACCTATAAAACTCCGGAATGTGTAAAACATCTATCACATCTATCACATCTATCACAAACCCGCTGCTGTAAAGGGATTCGGGAGTGATAGATGGTGTGATAGATGTGATAGATGATTGCCAAAAAGGGGATTTTACACGCATTTTCGGGTCGGAATTCGCGCAAAAAATGCGTTTTAAACGCTATTTTGAACAAATATTTGGGATTTCGGAGGCGATTTTGCGAAAATGAATGGTATTTTGAAAGCAATTTCGTGCAAACTAACTGCATCACACAAATGATGCAACCCGTTTTACACACTTCTACATCAGCTGTGTAATTCATTTACATCATGGGTGTAAATGTTTTACAGCACGATGTAATCGTTTTACGGCAGTGTGTAACGATGGCAATCGTACTCGATCTTTGTTATTACAAACATCCCTCCCAAAAAAACATCGGCTTTTCATGCCTAAAGAGATGTTCTTTCAGTTTTTTTGTAAAATCTAAACACAGAACTACTCTTGTGAGACGTTTTCGACATAAAATTTAAGAGACAGCGATGCAAAAACGGCAAATATTGGCCGATAAAACACGTTTTTTGCACGGAAATAAGTCGGAAAATGCATATCAATCCCCATTTTTCGCGTTCATCTATCACATCTATCACACCATCTATCACTTCCCAATCCCGCTACAGCAGCGGCCGTGTGATAGATGTGATAGATGTGATAGATGTTTTCAACATTCTTGAGTTTTATTCATAGTCGCCCAAGATGACATGCCGTTCGATTGAACTCACTCGATACTTCCGCTCGAAATAACTCAAATAAATTTGGTTCTTTGCTCGCTTACTCGTATCTTTGTACCATGAAACGTATATTACTTCTCCTCTCCCTCCTGCTCTGCCTGCCACTTAGTGCGCAGCAGACGTATCGTGCCCGTGTGGTCGATGCCGAGACGGGGGAGGCGCTGCCATACGTGAGCATCTATGTGGCTGCGGGGCGTGGCACAATCACCAATTCCAACGGCTACTTCGTCATCGAGGCCGAGCCGACGGTGCAATTGTCGTTCCGATAC
>JAILBW010000056.1 GCA_024680695.1 Bacteroidaceae bacterium | reverse complement strand
CGGGCATCGGCACCGGAGACCACGGCACCTGCGGCAACATCACCATCACGGGCGGCTCCGTCACAGCTACTGCTGGCGGCAACTCAGCAACTGCCATCGGCTGCGGAGGAGGTTCGCCTTCCCATCCGTCTTCCTGCGGCGACATCACCATCACCGACGGCGTGACGTGCGTCATCGCCACCAAGACAACATCATCAAGCTCAGTCGATATCATAGGTTCGAGCAGCAGTTCCTCCACCTGCGGCACCATCACCATCGGCAACGTCCTGAACGATAAGACCGTGGGCATGACGCGCTACATCACCGCTCCCGGCTGGAATAGCACCGCGAGCGTCACGCTGGCCAAGGAGGGCTACGGCACGTGCTACAGCCTGTTCGACCTCGTGCTGCCCGCCGGCATGAAGGCCCGCATCGTGACAGCCTCTGCCGACGGCGGAGAGCTGACCTACCAGACCATCGCCGACGGCAGCACCGCCGGCAACACCGTGCCCGCACAGACAGCCGTGATGCTGCAGACGGCAGCAGCCGCAGACGTGCAGACATTCGACGTCGGCCTCACTGCGCCCTCCGTCGATGCCATCGCCCAGACCAACCTGCTCGGCGGCAGCGAAAGACAAATACGGACTACGGGCGGCGGCGACGGCGCGAAGTACTACAAGCTGACGTACGACCAGAGCGGCGAGAACATCGGCTGGTACTGGGGCGCAGACGACGGCGCGGAATTCCAGAGCGCGGCCAACAAGGCATGGCTCGCCCTGCCCGCATCGGCATCGTTGGCGCGGTCGTTCCTCATCCTGCCCGGCTTCGGCGAGGCCACGGGGATTGCGGACTGCAAGTCGGCGGCTCACGGCCCGGGAACTGCAGATCCCGCCGGGCGCGGCGAGCACGGCGCGTGGTACTCGACGGACGGCCGGCGGCTCCCCGGTAAACCCTCGGCCAAGGGCCTGTACATCGTGAACGGACGCAAGGTTGTCATTAAATAAAAGGAGGACACGGCGATGAAACAGCATACTGAAAAGAGAAGATACGAGAAGCCCGCCATGCGGGTGTATGAGTTGCAGCACCGCTCGACGATACTCAACGGCAGTCCCGGCGGCCCGCAGGGCTACGACCAGCCCGGCGCCCCCCTGCAGTTCTGAAGCATAACAAGACCCTCCCCCAGAAGACCCTCCCCCTGACCCCCTCCCGTGGGAAGACCCACCCCCGGCCCCTCCCGAGAGGAGGGGCAGGGGGGAGGGTCTTTTACTTCTCCCTCTTCTTCGGCAGCTTGAACACCTCCTGCACTTCGCGGATGGCCTCTTCGGTCATGCCGTCGGGCTCGGAGCCCATGGCCCGTGCGCACATGTAGATGTTGGCGGCCTTGCAGAGCACGTCGGTCTGGTCGAAGGCGTCCATGATGTCGAGGCCTACGGCTACCGTGCCGTGCTTCTCCCAGAGGACCACGTCGTGCGTCTTGATCTGCTCCAGCGTGGCCTCGGCCAGGCGGAGGCTTCCGGGCAGCTGGTAGGGCACGATGCCGATGCCGAGGGGCGCGAAGGCCAGCGTCTCGGGTATCATGGACCAGAGCACGCGCGTCATCTCGCCCGGGCGGAGGAACCGCTTGATGTGGCTCATGGCGACGAGCTCGATGGGGTGCGTGTGGAGCGTGGCCCTGTAGCTGGAGCCGGTGGAGAGCAGGTAGTTCTGCAGCTCCAGGTGGCTGGGCAGCTCGCTGGTGGGCATGACGGGCTCGTCGGCGATGATCTCGTAGCTGGCGCAGTCGGGGCAGATCCTGATGACGGCTCCGTTCTGCATGGGGCGTCGGGCCAGGTCGCGCATGCGCTTGCCCGTTCCCTTGGCGTAGAAGAATGTGCCGCCGAGGCAGGGCAGCGTCTTACCTATCTGGAAGGGCCCGGCCAGCGCCGGCATCTCGCGCATCGCCTCGTCGGCCAGCTCGGTGACGTTCACGGTGATGTTCCCGCCGTTGCGCTCGGCCCATCCCTTCTGCCAGAGGTAGCCTGTAACCTCGGCCACCTCGTCTATCACGGCCCTCAGCCGGGGCCGGTTCTCAAGTATGCTTTGCATGTCGGTAATCGTTTTATTGTTCGTTGTTTACAGTAACTGCGGCACGAAGGTGCTGAAGATAAGCACGATGATGCCGATGACGAGCACTCTGATGGTCTTGGGCGAGCATCCCTTCCACTCCTTGAGGATGATGCCCCAGACGTTGGAGAAGGTGACGTTGAGCGCCATGAGGATGCAGAAGGCCAGCGTGTCCATCGTGCCGCCTGCCTCGAAGAAGGAGCGGCCCAGCGAGAGTCCGAAGAACTGGCTGTACCAGAGTGCGCCGGCCAGGGCGCAGAAGAGCAGGTTGTTGCACCAGACGGAGGTCTTGGCGTAGTCGCCCCACGTCTTGTTCTTATGGTTCTGGTAGAAGCAGTACACGGCGTTCGTCAGGAATCCTCCGATGGTGACGAGCAGCGTGGCGGGCAGCGTGCGGTACATGGGCTCGGTCAGCTCGCCGAAGTTGATGTCGCGGCCGAACGTGAGGCCAACGTTGAAGCATCCGCTCATGAAGCCGGCGAGCAGCGCGATGGCCAGTCCCTTCGGGAAGTTGAAGTCCTTGACGGCGGCCTTCTTCTCCTCCTCGCTGAGCGAGCTGGCCTTCATGCTTCCGGCCACGCCGATGATGGCGATGCCGATGAGCGTGACGACGACGCCCACGATGACGGCGAACGTGAGCTGCTCGAGCGCGTGCATCTCGGGGAAGAACATGTTAAGCAGCACGGGGCCCAGGATGGTGCCCAGCGCGGCGCACGTGCCCAGCGCTATCGACTGGCCGAGCGCCACGCCCAGGTAGCGCATGCTCAGGCCGAACGTGAGTCCGCCCACACCCCACAGGACGCCGAAGAAGACGGTCATCCAGATGTTGAACGACTGGTCGGCCGTCATCAGCTCGCACAGCGAATGGCCCTCGGGCACGGCGAGCATGGCGCCGAGGAACGGAAACACGAGCCACGCGAAGAGGCCCTGAACGATCCAGTAACTCTCCCAGCTCCAAGACTTGATCTTGTTGATGGGTACATAGCTGCTCGACTGGCAGAACGCGCCGACAGCTATAATCAGTAATCCAATTAATGTGTACATCATATCGCTTAATTATTATAGGTTGGTAACAGATGTCTTGCGGATAAAGAAAATCCCCTTCCCGTCCTCACGGATAGGAAGGGGAAAACAACTAATAAAAACAGACTATATTAACAATTGTACAGAAACAGTACATTATATATATATATATATTATCTCTTGCTTGTCACGTCGGCCTCGTACTTCTCGATCTCAGCAATGAAGTCTGCGCCTACGGGCACGTCGTTGCGCAGGCAGAACTCGTCGTAGACGGCGTTCCATGGCAGGGCCTTGCACTCCTCGAGTAGTCCGAGCTCCTGGAATCCCTTGCCCTCGAGCTCGTAGCGGCTCAGCTGGGCGGTGGGCTCGAGCAGCGCGCGCGTCATGCACTTCTGTGCCGAGCGGGAACCGATGACGTAGGCGCCGATGCGGTTGATGCTGCCGTCGAAGTAGTCGAGTCCGTAGTGCACGCGGTCGAGTGCGCCGGCGCGGACGATCTCGCAGAAGAGGTCGAGCGTCGCGTCGTCCATGATGGTCACGTGGTCGCTGTCCCAGCGTATCGGGCGGCTGACGTGCAGCATCAGCTCGGGCACGAACTGCAGCACGGCGCTCACCTTGTCGGCGGGGCTCTCGGTGGGATGGTAGTGGCCGGTGTCGATGGTCAGTATCTTATTGTTCTTGGCGGCGTAAGCGGTGTAGAAGTCGTGGCTGCCGACGGTGAAGCTCTCGAGCCCGATGCCGAACAGCTTGCCCTCGATGCAGTCCTTCATGCAGGGCTGCTCCTTGGCGAAGATCTCGTCGAGCGACTCCTTCAGGAGCTGGCGGTAGAGGTAGTGGTTCACGCTCTGGTCCTTGCATCCGTCGTGTACCCAGAGGTTCATGATGCATGCATCGCCCTGAGCGGCGCCCATGGCGTTGGCAATCTCGCGGCAGCGCTTTGTGTGCTCAATCCAGAAGTCGCGTATGCCCTTGTCGGGGTTGGCGAGCGAGAGGTTTCCGCTCTTCGGGTGCGAGAAGCTCGTGCTGTTGAAGTCGAGCTTCGTGTCGTTCTCCTTTGCCCACTCGATCCAGCTCTGGAAATACTCCACAGTCACCTCGTCGCGGTCCACGACCTTTCCCTTGAAGTCGCCGTAGATTTCGTGCAGGTTCAGGCGGTGTGTGCCGGGGATGAGGCTCTTGGCCTTCAGCACGTCGGCGCGCAGCTCGTCGATGTTGCGTGCCTTGCCGGGGTAGTTGCCCGTACTCTGGATGCCGCCCGAGAGCGCTCCGGCCTGCACCTCGAAGCCGCTGACGTCGTCGGCCTGCCAGCAGTGCATGCTCAGGTGGAAGTCCTGCAGTTGTTTCAATACTTTCTCGGTGTCTATGCCCATGTCGGCATAGCGTGCCTTGGCCAGTTCATAGGCCCGGTTGATCTGTTCACTCTTCATAATGATATTCTTTTTAATGTTGGTAAATTATTTGCTTATTTGCTCGAATCTCCTGAATGCCTCGTCCCATGGCGCGGTATCCTTGGGCAGGTAGGTCTTCATCTCGATGCTGCGGGCGATGATGCTGCGCATGTCGAAGATGTCCTTCACGAGCCCGGCGGCCTTGGCCTGCAGCATGATGTTGCCGATGGCGGTGCCCTCGACCGGTCCGGTCAGCACGGGCATGCCGATGCTGTCGGCCGCCATCTGCATGAGGTAGGTATTGTACGTTCCGCCGCCGATGACGTGGAGCTTCTCGATGGGGAAGGGCGCCAGCTGCCGCAGGTAGTTCAGTACCTGACGGTAGCGCAGTGCCAGGCTCTCGAAGATGCATCGCGCCGTCTGCCGGTAGGTCTCAGGCACGGGCTGCCCTGTCTCGCGGCAGAAACTCTGGATGGCCTCCACCATGCTGGCTGGGTTTGCGAAGCGCGCATCGTCCGGATTGATCAGGCTGCGGAACGGCTCGGCCTCCATCGCGTTCTTGTTGATCTCGTTCACGTTGGCGGGCGCGTCGGTCCATTCCTGACGGCAGCGCTCCAGGAGCCACATGCCGCAGATGTTCTTCAGGAAGCGTGTGGTGCCCTCGATGCCGCCCTCGTTGGTGAAGTTCTATGCGAAGCTCTTCTCGTTGATGATGGCGTCGCGCGTCTCGATGCCCAGCAGGCTCCAAGTGCCGCAGCTCAGGTAGGCGTATCGCTCGTCGCTGGCGGGTACGGCAGCTACGGCTGCGCCCGTGTCGTGTCCTGCTACG
>JAILBW010000054.1 GCA_024680695.1 Bacteroidaceae bacterium | reverse complement strand
ACTATCTTTGCGACCTCTTCGGCCGTGTTCCCATTGTCTTGTCGCCCAATGTGCCCCTCAATGAGGTGCAGCAGAGCCCTCGCAGCGAGGTGTTTCACTTTGCCTTCGACGAATTGCAGGCAGTGGCTCCCATGTTGCCAGCCGAGCGCAGCAACAGGGAAGGTACCTATTATGGTCGGATTACGCGTCCAGTAGCGTGGTTTCTGCTAGCTAAGTTGGCATTGAATGCCGAGGTGTTTGTCGATGATTGCTGGACCGACACCTCTCGCCCTTCCGGTTCTGACCTTACGTTCCGAATGAACGGCACTTCGCTGAATGCATGGCAGACTTGCATGGCCTATTGCGACAGCCTCACACGCTTCGGCTATCAGCTCGAACCCCTCTATGCGTCCAATTTCGCCATACACAACGAGGCTTCCACGGAAAACATCTTCACCATTCCGATGGACAAGATGCTCTATGCCAACCAGTACTGCTACCTCTTCCGTTCGCGCCACTACAATCATGGCAGTGCGCTTGGCCTCGGTGCCGAGAATGGCAGCAGCGCCACTCGCTCTGCCATGCTCACTTATGGCTATGGGACTGCCGAGGCAGATTCTCGCATGACGCTCAATACTTATGTCGATACCGTGAAGGTTGATGGACAGGTTATCCGACTCGACGATGGCAGTCCGCTCGTTTATATGCCACTTCAGGTGGCGCCCGACCTTTCCGGTTCGGCCTATGAGAAGACAGGCGGCGCACGCATGGCTAAATACGAAGTGGATCGTACAGCCTATAGTGACGGCAAGTTGCAGGAGAATGACATCGTGCTTTTCCGTTATGCCGACGTACTGCTTATGAAGGCCGAAGCCCTCATGCGTCAAGGGCTCGACGGTAGTGCTGAGTTCGATGCTGTGCGGCAACGTGCCGGGATGCCCGTCCGTCCGCTCACCGAGGCGAATCTTCTGGCCGAGCGCCTGATGGAACTCCACTGGGAGGGTTGGCGGCGTCAGGATATGGTGCGTTTCGGCTGCTTCCATCTGGCCTACGATCTGCGCAAAACATTTGCCGGCGAGGAGACTGCCTACACGACTGTCTTCCCCATCCCAGGCAGCGCACTTGAGCTAAACCAGAAGCTCAGCCAGAACGATGGTTATCCGCGCAAGTGACAGGGTAGAATATCAAGCTGCACAACGCCTCTTTTGACCTCCAGCAGGCGTTCCATGCTTTTTTTCAAAAAATGAAAAAAAAACAGGGGGGGGAGCATGTTACAAAATGCCTTTTTGATGTCCTATTATATATAGAGGGGGCAGAGAAAACGAAATGGCATGAGCAAGGAGAGTCTCATAAAGGAATATAAGCGCCTGATGGCACTTCTGCGTTCGGGCACACTCCGTTTATTGGGGCGCAGTGTCGATGCTGAGGATGCCCTTCATGACGCCTTCTCCTGCCTGTGGAACAATCAGGCCGCCGAAACTCCGCCTCGCAGCCTTTCATGGGAATTCCATCATCGGTTGGCGCGCGAGTTGCGAAAACGACGGCGCCACCTGCACACCGAGGTCACAGAGGACATGAGGATTACGCCGCCCCCCGACTATGTGGCCGATACCTTTCGGTTCGTGGAGCAGATCATCGAAGAGAAACTCTCACCCCTGCAGCGCGACATCCTGCACCGAAGGGAATACGACCAGCAGAGCATCCTCGAGATTGCCAATGCATTGGGAATGAAAGAACCAGCCGTCAGGATGAACCTTAGCAGGGCACGAAAAACAATACGTGAAATATATAACCGAATAGAGCAATGTCACAACACAACCAACATCTGACCCCCGACGAAGCCCGCCAGCTCATCGACCGCTACTTCATGGGCGAAACCACGGAGCAGGAGGAAGCTCGGTTGCGTACATTCCTCTGCTCGACGGACGGCCGCGCCTACGACGATGTGAGTGCCACTATGAGTTTCCTGGCTGTGGGGCATCGTCTCCACCGCCGTCAGCCGCATCGTGTCATTCGCTCGCAAAGTCGCCTCTTGCGTCCGCTGGCCGCAGCCGCTACGCTGGCCGCTGTCCTTGTACTCGGAGTAGCCGGATGGTTTTACCATCGCCATCACGACCTCTGTCTGGCCACAGTGGCTGGTCATGAACTCTCGCGCGAGCAAGCCACCGAGCTGATGCTCACACAGATGCACGATATGTTTAACCCTGCTAACGAGTCCATGCCATGAGACGCCTGATGCTACCCCTGTTATTGCTCTGCTGCATCATAGCTCGCGCACAGAGCGACTGCCACATCGAGCCACTCTTTGTGAAGTATGCCGTGCAGGACAATGCCACCGAGGTCCTGATGAGTGGCAAGGCACTGAAAGCCTATAGGCTCAGGCTCTTTCATAGCCTCGAGATCCGCATGCCGGGCGATGCTGAAGTTGCCGACATCGAACGCTCCGTGCGCTCCGATGCCCGCACAGCCATCTGCCATGAGCAGAATGAGCAGGACGGTCGCCTCCTCTATGGACTCTACGAATTGAAATCAAAGAAAAAATACGCCTACATCTTCTATCGCTACACCCCTGCTCGTGTCACCCTCATCTACCTGCAGGGCCCTGCCACGGTCGAGGAGTTGCGTGCCTTCTTCAAAAAGTAAAGCGTATGAAACGAATACTCACATCATTGCTCTTCACGCTCCTTGCCGCATGGCCTGCCTTTGCACAGCTGACCACCGACGGCAGCCAGTGGGATTTCTCCGCGCTCTCTGATACGTCCTCCGTCATGGCCGAGCTGCCCAGTTCCCTCGAGGGATGGAAAGACAATCTGGAGAAATTCGGCCGTACCGTGCCGCAGGAGGAAATCTTTGTCCACATGGACAATACTTGCTACTTTGCCGGCGACACACTCTACTTCAAGGCCTACGTGCGGCGCAGCGACACAGGCCGTCCCACCAATCTGAGCCGTCTGCTCTACGCCGAACTGTGGAATCAGGACGGCTACCTCGTGGAGCGCCATCTCATCCGGCTTACTGACGGCCAGGGCTACGGCTCCTTCGCCCTCGGCGACTCGCTCTATGGTGGTTTCTACGAGTTGCGGGCCTATACGCGTTGGCAGCTCAACTGGGGCGAGTATCAGCATGCCCACACTTGGCAGGCCGAGCAATGGTTCCTGACGCGAAAAATGGCGAAGGAGTACTATCGCGACTACGAGAAGCTATACAGCCGCATCTTTCCCCTCTACGACAAGCCCCGCGAGCCCGGTGACTATGCCCACCAGATGACCGAGCGCCCCATGCAGCGCTACTTTCGTTCCGAGGTCAAACGCCCTGCGCCCGAAGCCAAGCTCTATCCCGAGGGCGGCGTACTCGTTGCCGGCACCCATGCCCGGGTCGCCTTCGAGGCCAACGAGAAGGATGGCGAGCACATCAGCGGCACCATGCGCATTACCGCCCAGAATGGCCAGTTGGTGGCCGAGGCGCGCACCGAGAACCGCGGCCGTGGC
>JAILBW010000025.1 GCA_024680695.1 Bacteroidaceae bacterium | reverse complement strand
CCAGATGCAGTTCTCGGAGAGTTGGTCACCCGAGGTGATCAGTGGCTCGCCGGCAATCAACTTGGTGGAGGCGGCCAACGACTGTGCCTCATTGATGACAGCCAGGAGGCTGGCATTGACATCGTCGAAGTTGGTGTAGCTGCCGCCCTCGGTCATGCGCACAGTATAGTGCGTCTTGTCCAGCACGGGAGTATCGTCCTCGGTGATGGTCTGGTACCATGCAATCTCGCTCTGGTCACCGTTGAGCAGATAGCACACCTCGCCGCTCTTGAAGCGCGATGCCGAGACGCTGGCCTGGCTGCCAATGGTGGTGCCGGCCTGCGTACTGGTCACGCTGCCGAAGTCGGTGTAGCAGTTCTCGACGGTGCCAATCCAGGCATTGTCGTTCTTCGTGTCACCAGCGATACCGCCGAAGCGTCCGCTGTGGCCCGAGAGTGCGTTGCCGAATCCATAGCAGTTGCGCACCGTACCGCCGCAGACAGCACCGACTACGCCGCCGCAGACACGGCTTGCGGTCAGGATGCTGGAGTTCTTCACGAAGCAGTTCTCTACGAGACCAGCGCTCTTCTTCGAGGCGGTTACGACTCCGGCAATACCACCGGCACGACAGTCGTCGGTGGCTTCAAACATCATTCCGATTACGCCCAGGTTCTTCACCGTACCAGTCACGATGCCGAAGAGGCCGACAGCCTCTGTCTCGCTGTCGATGACATGGATATTGGACACAGTGTGGCCCTGTCCGTCGAATACGCCAGCGTATCCCACGTTGGTCACGCCGTCCTCGTTGGAGGTCTTATTGTAACAAGGACCGAAGCCGATGGGGGTAAACTCCTGGATGGCAGCCATGTCGATATCGGCCGTGAGGGCTGCATCGAACGTACTGTTGAAGCCCGAGTTGACCATTGCGGCAAACATCATCAGCTCCTTGACAGTGGAGATCTGTGCCACGCCATCGACCACGGTGGGCATGAAGGAGAGACCGCCGTAGGGATCAGTTGCCAGTGCCTGCTCGAGGGAGTAGGTTCCGTCCAGATAAGCATCGCTGATGGCGCTGTAGCCGTCAACCATCATTTTGGCCTCCGGGTCGCTCTCGATCATGAGGCCTGCCTGAATCAGGTTCATGTAGAGGTCCATCGTCACCTCGGCCTTGGACATCATTACGCCATAGGCCTGCTTGCAGTCGTAGATGGTCTGCATCAGATTGCCCAGAGCAGTAATCTGTGCCAGTTTCTCGCTGTCGGCGGGGCCGTTCTCCACTGCAGCCGAGGCCTCACCCCTGAGTGCCTCGCTATAGTTTGGCGAAGCCAGGTAGTCGAAGCTGTCGCACTCATAATCGTTGGCCACGGTGTTCAGACGGGAGAGTTGGCATACCTGCACCTCCTCGAATGCGGCATCGGCATAGTCCGAAGTGGCCGCACCGCAATACGTCAGGCTGAATGACCCTATCCAAGTTTCGTTCGACCTGTCGCAGCCGAGCGTCTGTACGCCCAGCGTCAGCGTGCCATCCTCGCCTACCTCGGCAGCGATGACGCTCTCATAGTATCCGTCGCCAAAGGCATAGGCGATGGCATTGGTCGAGTTGGGCTGGTAGCCGATGAACTCGCCAAAGTCGTCCTCCACGGGATCATAGAGGTCCAGATGGGCACTCTGGCTGTCCGTCGGGATGATGCCTTCGCGCAGGGTGGGAATGTACACCTTATTGCCGTTGGCAAAGAAGAAGGCGGTCTGGTTTAGGTTGGCATTGTCGCCAGCAGCGCGGTAGGCAGCATTCACCTTCACCATATAGATACCAGGCTTGAGGTCAGTCACCGTCTGCGAGAGGCGCACTTTGCCATTCGAATATCCGACAAAGGCGGTCTTGGCACCGGCCACGTTGGTAATGTTCAGCGCGGCGTTCTCGACAGTCCATCCCTTCGTACCGTTGGACAAGTCGGCATTGACAATCAGGTTGGTGATGTCAGAGCCTTCTGTGTAGCCGCCGGCGATGGCCCAGTCGAGCAACTTCTGAGCGAAGTCGATTTCTTCGGTCAGCGCCTCGTTGTCAAGTTCGCGAGTGTCGATGATATAGGGGAACGAACCGTTGGGATAGGTATCGTTGGGCTCGATGGTTTCTTTCAGGTAAGCGTCCAGCTGCTCGCGCTCCTTGCCGATGACGGTGGCATCGTTCTCGGCCAGATAAGCGTTTATTTCGTTGATCTTCACCTGGTAGGCAGCGTAGACACTTGCCGAGGCAACCAACTGTGCTTTCATGGCATTGACCTGCTCGAACATCGTGAAGAAGCTCTCGATGGAGTTTGCCTCGCCGAATGCGTCGAGAAGTGCTTGATAGTTCTCGTTCAGCACCTTGGCGCAGATGACATTGTCATTATAATCGGCTTCCTTCGAATAGATATCGTCGCGCACCACCTCGAAGTTGTCCTCCGAGAGGCTGATGAATTCGTCGCCCGAGGGCAATACGCAGCCGTGGGCGGCATCCAGCACTGGATAGCTGTCCTCGCCGATGTTCTGGCGCCATGCAGTGTTGAAGCCTGCGATCCTGCCGTTCAGTTTGTAGGCAATCTCGCCGTTTCCGAAGCGGTCGGCCGAGATGTTGGCCTCGCAGCCAATAGTGGTGCCGGCCTGCGAACTGACGACGCGAGCGAAGTCGGTGTAGCAGTTCTCGACGGTGCCCACCCAGTTGTTATCGTTCTTCGTATCACCGGCAATACCGCCAAAGCGCTCGCCGTAGCCAGTGAGTTCGTTATTAGCGGTGAAGCAGTTGCGCACCGTACCGCCGCAGATAGCACCAACCAAACCGCCGCAAACACGCTCGGTGGTCAGGATGCTGGAGTTCATAACGAAGCAGTTTTCCACGAGACCGACACTTGAAGCCGTAGCAGTCACCGTACCGGCGATACCGCCGGCGCGGCAGTCGGCTGTTGCCTGATAGGAGAGTCCGATAACGCCTACATTCTTTACAGTACCCGTTACGACACCAAAGAGGCCGACAGCATCGTTCATAGTGATGACAAAGTTCGAGACGGTGTGTCCCTGTCCGTCAAAGATGCCGGCAAAACCAGGATTGGTAACTCCGGCTTCGTTATCCGTCTTGTTATACGTGGGACCGGCGCCGATCGGTGTCCACACCTCGCCACTTAGGTCAAGGTCCTCGGTCAGGCGCACATTGATGTCGTTCATCGACAGGACGTTCACTGCATGAGCCACTTGGGCCAGATCCTCGGGAGTGTTCACCAGATAGTATCCCTCGGCATCCTTCGTGAGGGTGATTTCCGTATTGCCGCCAATGGCCTCCAAATACTCCTTCTTCGTGATGAAATGGATGTTGCGGATGTCCAGAATGATGCCTGCCTGGTTGGCCAGGTCGAGACGCAGGAAGTCGCCAGCCTTGCCCCAGCTATAGCCGGCAATAGGCGACGACAGGTCGAAGTAGAAGGTTGTCCAGTCGTCCGCCACAGCGAGGTCGAAGCTAATCTCGCGTCCGCCTGTAATGGGAGAAAAGAAGAACTCTGAGCCGAGAGAACCCGTCGAACTCTTGTACTCGAAGGTGATGACGGTCTGTTCCTCGCCCAGATCCTTCTGTATGGGATTCCAGTACATATAGGGGTCATCGCCTATGCTTTCGAGGTGGTAGGCAAAAGCCTCTCCCTCGATGGGCTCGCAGGTCATGTTGTTTACGCTGCCGCCCGGCATGCTGATGTAGGGATCGTACTCCTGTTCATCGACATGCTCGGCTGCGCCGGTGTCCTTGGCCTGGACTGCCTGATAGAGAGCGGCTACGTCAACCTCTTCCAGTGCGGCACCGTAAATGCGGGCGATGGCGATGTCACCGCTGAAGGCGTTGGTGCTGTTATCGTTGCTCGCGGGATCGCTGCCGATGCTGAACCACTGGCAGCCCTCGGCCGGCTCCTTGTAGGCGCCGTCCACTTCTTCTTCGGCACAGAGCTCGCCATTCACATAGAGCGACATGATGCCATAGTCCTTGTCCCAGACACCCACCACATGGTAGTACTTGCCCGGTTCGGGAACCACCTCGCTCAAGGCATACTGGATTTCTTCGCCGATAAAGTCGGCATAGCCCAGTGCGTAGCCGCGGTTCTGAGCACCCACGAAGAGGTTGCCGCCGCCCGACTGCTGGTTCGAGAAGAACTTGCACATCACGTTATAGTCCTGAGGATTCACCAAGGGACGAATCAGGGCCTCGAAGCTGTGGCTGCCAGCCAGAGCCGTGTGGAAGGCCTCGTTCTCTTCGTAGTCCACGCGGAAGTAACCCTTCGGCGTGCCGCCCCACAGGTTGTTGCGGAAACATCCTACGTTAATTCCATACTTGGTGCTCTTCACCACGTAGGGCGCACCCACGGTGATCACCTCGTTCTGCATCGCGGAAACGTCCGTAGCCGTTCCGTCTTCGTTGAAGACCACGTCCAGGACGTCCGCCTTCGGTGCCTGCGCCCAAGCGGTCATCCCGACGAGGAACGCAGTCAGCAATAGGAAGAATCTTTGCTTCATGTTGTTTGTTTTTTGTTAGTGATAGTTTAATATAAGTGTGTCGTTCTCAATCGAAAAGCAGTGACTACGGCATCCGTTCGTCAGTCTCCCGGCCCGCGCAACATTGTCCGTTTATTCTCCTCTCTGCAGGCTTTTGGCTATATTTTGATTACAAAGTTACTATTTATTTGAATTTTCCGAGCCACCCGCTTAGTTAAAATATGTTAAACACTAAGACCTATAAGGCGATGCAGCCTACTCCGCAAAGCGATGCAGCCCGAATCATTCTGTAGCACCAATCCCGACCGACTGCCGTTGTTTTTTCATTTACACAGAAGGGCGAGAAGTGCGAAAAACGGTCCTAAATCCTCACCTCCACGTTGCAGCCTCCCATCCCAGGCGCGTTTCCGAGTTGTTGCAGTCTCCCATCCCAAGCGCGTTTCCAAGTTGTTGCAGCTGTATGCCAAACCGGAGCCGATGCCACTGGACCTACATTGTCACCGCCATCATACTCAACAGCCGTCACCGGCGCATCCTGAGCCTCTCTCGCGCGCGCGAACATTATTAAATATTTATCGATTCGGACGATGCCGATAACGATGCATGCCGCTGGCGGCGTCAGATTCGTCATCAGCGGCATGCAGGGGGGAAGGATGTTCAATACGTATCTTTACCAGATATCCTCAGGCAACTCGGGATTGTCATAGACCTCCTTGGCGCAGAGCTCGAAGTAGTCGATGTAGAGTTCCTTGAAGTAGTCGAGCACATTCTTGAAACTGAGGTAATAGGTCTCGTTGGGATCCATCGTCTTGCGCACAATGATCTGTCGCATACAGGAATAAGTGGTGTTGATGCGCATGGCCTGCGAAGCGTTGCCCGATGGAGCATACGACATACAGCCCTTCATGTAGCCCAGGCTGCGCATTCGCTTGTCGATCTCGGCATTGTAGTCCTGATCCTCCACATCGCGCTCGTAACCCGAATCGAGTCCCCACAGGTCCTTGGTCATATCAATGGGGATGCCGGTCACGGTACGGTTCACACGGTCCTTTCCGAGATATACCTGACACACACCGCGATAGGTTCTGTTCAGACAGGCGTAGCGCAGTTCGTAGGTGCCACGCTTGGGAACGGGCGGCAACTTGATGGTGACGTCGTAGCGGCCGCCGGCCTTGATTTCGTCGGCGTTCATGCTGGGGTTGCCGCCAGAATAGTCGATGATGGCCACAAAGGTCTCGTCACCCTGCCACATATTCTCGAAGTAGCGATAGACATTGTCAGCCGGCGCATAGACGTACTTGCGCTTGGAGTCTGAGCTGCCATTGAGGCGGATGTCGTTGTTGATACACTCGGGGAAGAGAGTCTGTGCATCGAATCTCATACGCTGACGCATCAGGCAGTTACGAGTATTATCGTCGTAGGCGAGCGGTTTGTCGAGAGGATAGATGTTGCAGTTCACGATGTCGCTCAGGACGGCGCGCTCGTCATCGTTGCCCACTCGGCATCCCTCCTTGTCAGGGTCGCATGAGATTTCGTGATACGTTCCCTTGCGTCCGTTGTCCAGGTTCGGGAAGCGGTTGAGATAGACGCCATTGCTCTCCCTGCTCTCATAGAGTTTCAGTAGGCGGCGCGGTCCCATCGTGGTGTAGATGTCATAGACGGCGATGGAGAGGTTGCCGGGATGACTGGGGCTGTACCCGATCTCGTTGAAGTGACCCACAAGCTTGTCGGCCGACATTCGCTGCGGCAGAATGTGATAAGTAGTCCACTGATAGAGCAGGTTCTGTTCCTCGCTGTAGTGATTGTCGGTGGTGAAGACGTCCTCCTCGGCATACTGGTGGTTGTCCTGGATCCACTGCACAAGCTTCTCCAGAAGGTCTGGTGCCGTGGGGTCAAGTCCCTCGCTACGCCAGAAGTCATCGGTCTCGGCAAAGATAGTGAAACCATACTTGCGATGCTGAGGAGCATAGCATGCCGCGAAGTCCACACCCCACGACTGCATGTTCGTAATGTCGGGTATATCGCCGCGCTTATACTTCTCTTCGTACACCTCGTCGCGAATCTTGTCAAGAGTGTCCTTCAATCCGCAGGCTTGGATGCAGCGCGCCATCACCAGGAATCCCTCCTTCTTCTTGTCAATGACTTCCTGCAGATAGACGGAGGCCGTAATGTTCTTGGGCGCAATGACACCCTCCATCTGGTGGATGATGCCGTTGAGTACCATGATGTCACGGTTGCGCGGACTCATGGCATACTTATTAAAGATGTAGATGGAATCGTCGACAGGTCCGTAATGGACGGTCAGTTTGCGGTCGCTCATTGCCGGGGTGCCAATCTCGCCACCCTGAGTGATTGGGAAACTGTAGGTGCCGTACGGCTGGTCGGCATCGCCGCTGTCAATGATACTGTTATAAGCAATCACCCGATAGATGGAGTCGCGCTTTGTGGTGTCGACAAATGCGTCCCAACTGGGTTCGGGAATCAGTTCCTCGAGCACCAATGTATCAAGATAGGCAGAGATGGCCTCGTTGGTGGGTGCGAAGACCGTATAGTGTCCGCGCGCAGCAAGCAGTTGCCCCAGGGTGGTGGCACTGGCCGTACTCACCGGCACCTTATACAGGATCTTCACATATTCGCTATATGTCTCAGAGTATTTCTCGAGATAACTCATCACGGTGTTCTCCTTGAACACATAGCGTGCCGACTTGTCCACCTGTTCGTGGCAAGCCGTCAGCATAAGCACGCTTGCGAGCATTGCGAATGTTATTCTTTTCATTGTGTGTATAGTTTGTTTCGTTGGTCGAATAGCGCCTCGAGATGGCGTTAATTGTGGCTATTTTCATGCAAAGTTATAAATAAGTATGCAAAGCAGCAAAATATATGGAGCGGAATTTAACTCCCGACACGAAAAAAAGTCATTCTGCACACTCATTTGCAGAATCCGCTACCTGACACTCAGGCCAGTTTACGAGATAGACATGCTCGGTGGCGCGGGTAAGCGCGGTGTAGAGCCATCGGAAATAGTCGGGCGAAAGCATCTCCTCGGTGATGTAGCCCTGGTCGATGAACACTCGGCTCCATTGCCCGCCCTGCGCCTTGTGGCAGGTGACGGCGTAGGCATACTTTATCTGCAGCGCATTGTAGTACTGGTCCTCGCGTATCTTCTTGAAGCGGTCTTGCTTGTTGCGAATCTCGGGATAGTCATTCCACACCTGCCGGAACAATTCCTCCTGCTGCTCGCGGGTGAGGGCCGGCGCCTCGCTGTGCAGGGTGTCCAAAAGAACGGTGACCTCCATCTCTCGATTGTCATAGTCGGGGAAGCGCAAAGTGGCATCGGCAAAACGAAATCCATAGAATGAACGTTCGTGTCGCACTCGCCTCACCACTGCCACATCGCCGTTTGCAATAAAAGAGAGCCCATCATCCTGATTCTCTCCGCTGGAGGCAGGCCCGGACATCCGTTCCTGCTCCGTCCAGTAGTAATTGTTCTTGGCCACCATTACGTGGTCGCCGCTGCTCAGTTCCTCTTCGTAGTCCAGAATTCTTGCGCGCACACCTTGATTAAAGATGATGGCCCGCTTGTTGCTGCGAGTCACGATGATCGTATCATCGCGGCCACACTGGTAGTAGCTGTCCTCGAGTGCCTCGATAAGCTCATTGCCAGGCATCACCTCGATATCGGCAAAACCCTGCAGGTGAAGTCGGGGAAACTCGAAGACGTCGAAATCATCAATAAGCCGCCGCAGGAGCGTCGCGTTCCACAGGATGCCCGAGCCATCGAGTTGTCGCACCACCTGCGTAAGGTGAGCTTCGTGGATCGTCAGCCCATAGCCCTCGAGTATTTCGCGGCAAAGCGCCGGACTCTCTTCCTCGCCCACAGGCGGCAGCTGCGCCGTATCGCCCACGAGCATCAGCCTGCAGCCCTCGCCCGAATAGACGTAGTGGACAAGGTCGTCCAGCAGACGCCCCGTACCGAACATCGTGCCGGAAACACCCTCGTTGGCTATCATCGAGGCCTCATCGACCAGGAAAAGCATGTGGCGGTGCGTATTCACGTTCTGCTGGAAGCGATCCATCTCGGCAAGCGATTTCTGGCGGTAGATGCGACGATGAATCGTGTAGGCAGGAGTGTCGGCATACTGGGAGAACACCTTCGCCGCCCTGCCCGTAGGCGCAAGCAGCATCACAGGCTGCTGTAACTGCCGAAGCGTACGCACCAGTGCACCCACCAGCGACGTCTTTCCCGTACCAGCATATCCCGAGAGAAGAAACGCCTCGTCGTCCTTCGAGCGCGTAAGAAGGAAATCGCACCACTGATGGAGCACCATTTCCTGCTCCAAAGTGGGAGAATGGGCAAAATTATGCCTCATTAGGGCTTCCAAATCGTCCGTTATCATGTTTCTTTTGCAAAAAGTGGCCGAAAAGGGCGGTTATTTGAATAATTTATCTTACTTTTGCGGTGCGAATATACAAAATAAATCACAAATAGCGTTATGAAAAAGGTAACAAATGCTGTTTTGGCGGTCTGCGCGCTGGGTTTGCTCTTCATCTGCATCCGTAGCATCCGCGACACCCAGAACTTTGATGCAGAGGTTGCGAGCCGCGAAGCAGTCGTGAAGGCTCGCCTCATGGAAATCCGCAGTGCCGAGGAGGCTTACAAGGCACAGCACGACGGAGTGTATTGCTCAGACTGGAACGAACTGATCGACTTCGTGAAGAATGGACAACTGCCCATCGTCATGAAGCAGGGCGTCCTCAGCGACGAACAGATGGACAAGGGACTCACCGAGGCTTCGGCTGCCGCCATCGTGAACAGCGGCGACGAGAAGGCCATCAAGGAGAACGGCTTGGAAGACTTCCGCCGCGACACCATGTGGGTTTCCCTCATCGACTCGCTCTACAACTACGAAGGCTTCGTGGCCGACTCGATGCGCTACATCCCCTTCTCGAAGGGCGACACCTTCGAAATCATTGCCGTGCCCAACACCACCCGCTCGGGCAGCATCATCCAGGTGATGGAGTGCAACGCACCCGACAGCAGCTTCCTCAAGGGAATGGGCAAGCAGGGCAAGCGGCTCATCTACAACCGTCAGGAGGATGCCGACGCCAAGGGCGCATACCCCGGCCTGAAGATTGGCGATGCCGGAAACAACTGGAACAACAATGCCGGCAACTGGGAATAACCCCTTGCACACATACAGAATGTCCATCCGCATCGCTGCGGATGGATTTTCTTTATCCGTGGACAGCCCCCCGGGCACTGCGCAGCCGCTCCAGCACGAGGAGAAACGTGTCGCCGAGCCCACGCTCCTGCCCCGCGAACTCCATCTTGCCCTCACGCGCCCGCGCATAATGGATTATAGGTATGCCTCCGTCGAGATCGTGGCCGACACACCCGCCACCTTCCTTCCGCTCGAGGATTTCCGCACCGGCGAGGTTGCAGCCGTCTATCGCCTCTGCTTCCCACGCACCGAGGCCAAGGCCGACGAGATTCACTACGAAATTCTGTCCGCACTCGAGATGGTTGTCCTCTTCTCGGCCGACGCACATTGTGTGCAGACCGTCCGACGTCTCTATCCCGAAGCCACACTACGCAGCCTACAGGGCCTCATCCTCGAGGAATCCAACGAGGCCATGCGGCACACCAAAGGCTCTGCCCGCCACCTCTTCGTCGAGGTCGGTCGCGAACGCATGGCCATCTGCCAGCTCGGAAAGCAGAAGCCCCACTTCGCCTGCAGCTACGAGGCCACCCACGATGCCGACCGCCTCTACTACATTCTCTCCGTGTGGAAGGCACTCAGCCTCGATGCGGCCCGCGATGTGTGCCACCTTCGCGGTGCGTCTGTCGAGCTATGGGAAAAACTTGCTTGCTACATCCACGAGATTGTCGAGTCATGAACAGCCCGTCTGGGAACATCTGCTTAGCCCCTTATGCGCGTAATCACTGGTAAATACAAGGGACGCCATTTCGATGTGCCACGCACCTTCAAGGCACGCCCGACCACCGACTTGGCCAAGGAGAACCTTTTCAATGTCCTCAATGGCTACCTCGACTTCGACGAAGGCCCCGTCGCCCTCGACCTCTTTTCCGGCACCGGCAGCATCACTTTGGAATTGCTGAGCCGCGGTTGCCGCCGCGTCGTGGCGGTCGAAAAGGAGCCGCTGCACTACGGTTTCATCCGCTCCTTCGTCGATAAGCTGCACGATCAGGCAGCCGAGCCGTTGCGAGCCGATGTATTCCGCTTCCTGGAACGCTGCCGCGAGCAGTTCGACTTCATCTTTGCCGACCCTCCCTACATGCTGAAAGAACTGGAGCAGTTGCCCGACCTCGTCCTTTCCCGTGACCTGCTGCGCCCCGACGGACTTTTCGTCCTGGAGCACGGCAAGACGCAGGACTTCTCTGCCCATCCCCGCTTCGTGGAGCATCGCGCCTACGGCAGCGTGAACTTCTCCTTCTTCCAATAGTCCGCCCCTGCAGAGGAGCGCGCTCCGTCCGCCCGAGGAAAGTGTCCCAAAGTGTTTTTGAAACTTCAGTACCTTTATTATATACTACTGGCCCTCTGTATCTTCGGCAGTGTACCTTTTCATCAGTTTGGGGCCACCTAACGTGGTATCTTGATAAAACGGTCGGATTCCCTGTAAGCCTGAGGCGGCAGGCCCATAATCTTTTTGAAAAAGCGAGAGAAATAGTATGGGTCATCGAATCCCACCTTATAGCAAATCTGGTTTATCTTCAGAGACGTTTTCCTCAAGAGCCAACAAGAATGCTTCACCTTCAGATTGTTGAAATAGGCAAGCGGTGTCATTCCCATCTGCTCATGAAACTGAGAGTAGATGTAGCTCATGCTGTATCCCAGATAGGCCGACATCTCGCCCAGACTAAGTTTTCTCTTTTCTCTTTTTCCTCCGCAAATTTCTAAATTCTATTTTGAAATACAAAAAAAAGCACATTTTTCTTGATGGACAATCTTACACTACCCACAGGAGTGTGTGTGTTCATTTGAATAAAGGTTCTTGCACCCCTGTGTTCGACTGAGCTCACGCCGAAGCCGTTCGACTGAGCTCACGCCGAAGCCGTTCGACTGAGCTCACGCCGAAGTCGACAGCAAGCAGGAACCGATGCGACAGCAAGTAGGAGCCGATGCGACAGCAAGCAGGAGCTGATGCAGCAGCAAGTAGGAGTCGATGCGGCAGCAAGCGGCAGAGCCGAGCGAAAGCGGTTAGAGGTTCTTGCGTCCCTGAGGGAAAAGTTTTTTTTTGTTTTTTTTGTTTTTTCACGAGACCTCCCTCGTTGTTTTGATAAGTTATTGTGTATTAAGATATTATAGCGATAAAAGCTACTTTAACACCTCCCTAAGACCTCCCTAACACCTCCCTAACACCTCCTTGGCTTTCCGATGTCAGAAGTATGGGGAAAAGTTAGAAGAAAAAGCCGAATCTTCTTTGTTGGATTATTTGGAGATTTCAGATTTTTTTTGTAACTTTGCATTGTCTTAAAAATATGAGAAAAAACATACTTCTTAACGGAGAGGCTTTGAATGCCCCACTTGCAGGAATGCTCGCAGCCGAGCAGTTCCTGAATGAGAATTATCTTTTCCGCCGCAACATGCTGAACGGGAAGATAGAGTTTGTAACCCTGAAGGACGGAGCCGAGACATCGGAGTTCCGC
>JAILBW010000013.1 GCA_024680695.1 Bacteroidaceae bacterium | reverse complement strand
ATCTCAAACTGTCCGTTGAATGCCTTGCCCATATCCACGAGCCAGCGGTCACCGCCCAGCGAGGTGATGGCAGCGGAGTTGATGGTCTCCTTCACCGTGTTCAGCTGGCACATCTGGGGCGTAGCCTCGATGCCCTCGATGTGGGCGGTCTTGGCGGGTTGCCAGTCGAGTGCAGCAAGACCTTTTGGCGAGAAGTCGGTGGGCACAAGGCGTGCGTCGATTCGCTCGCCTTCGAACTGCCACGGCAGCCATCTGCCTGTGTCGTAGTATCCACTCTCGGCAGCCTGCCATTGTCCGTCGGTCTGCACAATAGGCTTCCATGTACCATCCTCCAGCATGTCCAGTTCGGCCTTCACTGCCGGTCCGTCGAAGGTGGCTCGGAACGTATCACGCTTATACCAGCCCGAGCCTATCCAGAGGAGCAGCTGGTTCTCGCCCTTCTTCAAGAACTTGGTCACGTCATACGTCACGATGAGCGAACGCTTGTCCATCTGGGAAACGGCAGGGGCGAGGGGTGCATCGGACACCCGCTTCCCGTTCAGATATACCTCATGGTAACCCAGTGAATTGACATGCAGGAAAGCCGCCTGACCTACCTTATTTATATTATATGTGCGAGTAAGGAATATCGCTTTGTCCTGACCGATGCCCAGCCCGATGTACTGACCCTGCATCTGGTCGCCGCCCTGAATGCCCACTGCGAATCGCTGCACAGCACTCCATCCCGTGGGACCGTCCTCTGTCCAGACGCGCACCTTCCAGAAACATAGCTGGCGCGACTGCAAGGCCTTGCCGCCATAGGGTACCATCACCGAGGCGTCGGAACTGGTCTGCCCCGAATCCCACAGGTCGGCCTTTCCTGGCTTGAGCAGTTCCTTGCGGCTGGCCACCAGTATCTCGTAGGCCACCTGGCGTGCAGGCTTGCCCGATATCAGTTTCCAGCTGAAGTGAGGCTCCGTGTTGTCTATCCCAAGGGGATTCTCCATGCCCTCGCATGTCAGGTCGTAAACGTGTGTCCGTCCCCTGGAACAGCCGTAAACGACCAGAGCGAGCAGCAGCGTGATAATATGTCTCAAGTGCATGTCTGTTACGTATCGGATGATTACTTCTTGTGCCGATTGGCGCGCCGCTGGCGTATGTCGGCCTTCTTCTTGGCCGATGCCGAGCCGTGTGCACCAGTGATATACTGCTTCTTCTTGGCCTTGGTCTTCACCTTGCCGTTGTCCTGGGCTTTTTCCTTCTTCAAGCCACCGCGGAATGTGATGCCTTCCATGATTACGGCATCGATGTCGTCGCCTCCGAAATTGTTCATCTTGCTATGTCTGATTAATGGTGGAAGAGCCGCACGCCGGTGAAGGCCATTGCGATATCGTACTTGTCGCAGGTCTCAATTACATGGTCGTCA
This sequence comes from Bacteroidaceae bacterium, assembly GCA_024680695.1. Classification (GTDB taxonomy): domain Bacteria; phylum Bacteroidota; class Bacteroidia; order Bacteroidales; family Bacteroidaceae; genus Physcousia. Next base: position 6,784 of record JAILBW010000013.1, on the reverse strand, counting down.
CGCACAGAGCCACCGGCCTGAGCAATGTATTGAACACCGCTCTTGTGGGCGCGTTCTACGTTGTCGCCGAATGGGAAGAAAGCGTCGCTGCCAAGTGATACGCCTGTATTGCGGGCAATCCATGCTTTCTTCTCTTCGCGGGAGAGCGGTTCTGGCTTCACGGTAAAGAACTTCTGCCACTCGCCCTCGGCCAGCACATCCTGCCAATCTTCGCTGATATAGATGTCGATAGTGTTGTCGCGGTCGGCGCGTCGGATGTCGGGACGGAAGGGGAGAGCCATTACCTGCGGATGCTGACGCAGCCACCAGATGTCGGCCTTGTTGCCAGCCAGACGGGTGCAATGGATGCGGCTCTGCTGACCTGCTCCGATGCCGATGGCCTGTCCGTCCTTGACGTAGCAAACGCTGTTGCTCTGGGTGTATTTCAGCGTAATAAGAGCGAGAATGAGGTCTCGTTTGGCCTCGTCGGTGAAGTGCTTGTTGCGGGTGGGAATGTTCTCGAAGAGGGTCGGATCGGACAGGCACACCTCGTTGCGTCCCTGCTCGAAGGTGATGCCAAAGACCTGCTTGCGCTCGATGGGTGCCGGACGATAGTCGGCGTCAATCTGGATGACATTATAGGTACCGTTGCGTTTCTCGTGCAGGATTTGCAACGCCTCGTCGGTGTAGGCGGGAGCAATGATGCCGTCGCTCACCTCACGCTTGATGAGGGTCGCGGTGGCGAGGTCGCAGGTGTCGCTCAGGGCAATGAAGTCGCCATAGCTCGACATGCGGTCGGCACCGCGAGCGCGGGCATAGGCACAGGCGATGGGAGTGAGCGGCACCTTGATGTCGTCCACAAAATAAATGCGTGCCAAGGTGTCGCTGAGCGGCAGGCCGACAGCGGCTCCGGCTGGCGATACATGCTTGAACGACGCAGCGGCAGGCAGCCCGGTGGCGGCCTTCAGTTCCTTAACCAGTTGCCAACTGTTCAGTGCGTCTAAGAAGTTGATGTAGCCGGGACGGCCGTTCAGTACTTGGATGGGCAGCTCGCCCTCCTCCATGAAGATGCGCGAGGGCTTCTGATTCGGGTTGCACCCGTACTTTAGAGCAAGTTCTTTCATGTATTTTTGTATTTGATAATTATTAGAACACACCTTAATACCAGAAGACGAGTTCGCCGCCCTTGACGAGCGTATTGTGGTCGATCCGCCAGTCGTTGAGTGGCTTGCCGTTCCATGTGGCGCGCTTCGGTGCCTGCTTTCGCGAAGTGCGACCCTTGGTGCGGATGGCAACCTTTGTCTTGCCAGCCTCGTCTGTGGCAAACGTCACTTCGTCGAGAAGCGGTGCGAATACTTCGTAGACGGGGTCACCCACGATGAGCGGATAGAGGCCCATCGAGGCAAAGACGAACCAGGCGCTCATCGTGCCGTCGTCCTCGTCCATCTCGGGGCAGTAGCCGCGCGGCGCATTCTTGAAGGCGTGCCCCACGAAGGGCTCGGGATAGGCATCGTTGCCACCATAGCGGTGAGTGGTGCTGTCCAACGCCAGTTCGGCCACGATGGGCCCCGTCTTCCGGGCCTGTCCAAAGCGTCCGAAGAGGAAGGGGACATGGATGTCGGGCTCGTTGCCTTGATTGTACAGCTGCTTGTCGAAGAAGGTGTTCAGTTGCTCGGCGAGGGTAGCCTTGGTACAGAGGCGTTCCATGCGGTCGAGGAACATTGGCGCTGCCCATCGGTACTGCCAGCGTGTACCCTGATAGAGTCCGTTGCCGCGCATCTTTGTGTAGGTGTCGTCGATATTCATGAATTCCTTTGGCCAGATGGAGTCGAAGAGTGCTTCGCCACGAGCCTGCCACCGGGCGGCATCCTTGGCATAACCCAGTTCGCCGGCCATCTGACCGAGTGCCCAGAAGTCGGTGGCCGTCTCGAGACATTGGTCGGGCGACTTCAGGGGCATTGCATGCGCTTCGGCCACCATTCCGGGATAGGCTGAACGTAGTTCGTCGGGCTTGACGATTTGCTTGCGCAGGGCATCGAGCAGGGTGGCGATAGCATGTTCGGTGCGCACGGTGGGCACACACTCGAAGTCGGTGGACCAGTCCTTCTTGCCCGTCTTGTACAGTTCGGCCAACGAAAGCATGATGTCGCGGCTGCGACTTGGCTGCATGAGCAGGATCATGGGGAACTTGGTGCGGTATGTATCCCAGAGCGACCAGGAACTGTAGTATTGGAAGCCGTCGGCCTGATGGATGCGACCGTCGGTGCCAAGATAGTGCTTGAAGAGCCCATCCGTAACCTGGAAGGGACTGTGGAAGACACGGTAGAGCGAGGTGTAGAAGATGGTCAGCTCGTCTTTCGTGCCCTTTGCCTCGATACGTCCGAGGATGTCGGCCCAGGCCTTGGCGGCATGGCTGCGAATCTGTGCGAAGGATTGCTCCCACACACGTTTCGGAGAGAGATTCGTGAGTTGTTCCTCCACGCCCGACGAGACGACGATGCGTACCTCGACAGTCCGTTGCCCTTCGGCCTTCATGTGGAGCGCCACACGGCCATCGGAGAGAGTCTCGGCAGTGAATGGCTTGTCGGTGAAGAGTCGGTAGAAGAGATGGTAGCGCCCTCGTCCGCAGGTGTTTCGCGACTGGACGTAGCCGCGCGCCGACTGTGAGTCGAGCATTCGGAAGGCAGCATCGTGAACGCGTTCGAAACTTGCCATCGGATTCAGGACGACGACTGGCTCCTCGCCTTGCGGGAAGACGAACTGCTCGACAGCCATCCGTTCGGTCGCTGTCAGACGGACCTCGACCCCATTGCTCAACTGAGCGGCGTAGTAGCCGGGAGTGGCTTGCTCGGTAGCCTTCACGATGCGCACCTCCGTCCCAGGCTTGCCTGGCAGCAGCGCGACATTGCCTCCGCAGCCACTTCCGCCTACGCCCGAGAGGCGATTGAGCGAGATGCCCGAGATGAGGGGTTGCTCGAAGTCGTAGCCGGGATGCTGGCGCGGGTTGCTGTCGGGGCACACTTGCACCATGCCGAAGGGCATCGTGGCACCCGGTGCCATCTGTCCGTAATCGTCGGCAGTGCCCATGAAGAGATTCACTTTGCCGAGCAGAGACTCGTCCTGTGCATTCACTTTCAGCACAGCCGCAAGCAGGAGAATAAACAACTTGATGATTCGCATAGATTGTCGTTAATCAGTTATGTTTTTGCAAAGGTATGAAAAAATTCTGAATGCCGATATCCGAGCAAACGAAAAAAACTATGTATCTTTGCAGCGGAAGAAACAGAAATCAGCGACATGATGCTCATTAACCGCAAAATCCTGATGTTTGCAATGCTCCTTGCAAGCACCAGCCTCTGCTCCCAGACGAGCGACTTTTTCACTCCAGTCAAGAACAACGCCCTGCGCCTGCCCTCGGTGCCTCTGTTGGTGACCGACCCGCACTACTCCATCTGGACGCAGTACAATCACCTCTACGACGGACACACGGAGCATTGGTCGAACCACGTCCGTAAGCCACTCGTAGGCTTGCTGCGGGTCGATGGTGCCACGTATCGATTCATGGGTTCCACGACCGAACCGCTCTTCCCGCTGGCCTCGGAGGCCGCTTGGCGTGGACGCTACACGATGAGCTCACCCACGGGGAAATGGACCGAGGTGGAGTACAACGATGCGGCCTGGTCGGAGGGCGCTGCGGCATTTGGCGGCAACGACGACAACTACAGGCACATCGGCACCGAGTGGTCCTCGACAAACTCGGATATATGGGTGCGGCGCAGCTTCACGCTCGACAGCGTAGATGTCAATGCCCAGTACATTATTATATATAAGCACGACGATACCTTCGAACTCTATCTGAACGGCAAGCAACTGGTGAGTACCGGCTATACGTGGGACGTCGGCGGAGTGACTCTGAAGATTGACGCTTCGTTGCTGCGCAAGGGCGAGAATGTGCTGGCCGCCCACTGCTTCAACACGATGGGCGGTGCTTACGTTGACTTCGGACTCTATCGCAGCTTGCTCGACGAGGCGAAGCAGAAACGTTGCGTCGTGATGCCTACCAGCACCTACTACACGCTTACCTGCGGCGGAGTCGATCTCGACCTCGTCTTCACCACCCCGTTTGTGATGAAGGATCTTGACCTCCTCTCAACTCCTATCGTTTACGTTTCCTACCGTGTCCGACCCAACGACGGCGCAGCCCACGAAGTGCAATTCTACCTCGAGACATCGCCCGAACTGACCGTCCGCAACGCCTCGCAGGCTACCACCACGACGCGGCTCACCAGTGCGAACCTCAGCTATCTGCGTACAGGAAACCGCGACCAGAACTATCTGGCCCACCACGACGACGTCATCGACTGGGGCATGCTGTATCTGGCCTGCGAGAACTGCGACCACAAACGACTCGGACTCGATGCCCGCCCGACCATGCAGCAGGCGTTTGTCCACACAGGCAACGTCCCCGCCTACAGCCGCTCCGCCTCCTCGCCCGGCGGCACATATCCCGCAATGGTCTATACCGACAGCCTCGGACTCGTGGCCGACGCGGTTCAGGGATTCACGATGATCGGGTACGACGACGTTTACAGCATTCAATATCACGGAGCCAACCGCAAGGGCTACTGGGCACGCAACGGCCGGGTGACGATCCGCCAGCGTTTCGAAGACTACCAGGCAGGCTACGACAGCATCATGCAACTCTGTCGCGACCAGGACCTGCAAATCTATGAAGACGCCTATGCCAGCGGCGGCACCAAGTATGCCGAGATCTGCTGCGCCGCCTATCGGCAGTGCATCGCAGCACACAAGCTCGTCACCGACTCCAAGGGCAACCTCATGTTCATGAGCCGCGAGAACAACAGCGGCAGCTTCATCAACACCCTCGACGTCACCTATCCCTCGCAGCCCCTCTTCCTGCTCTACAACACGGCGCTCGCCAAGGCAATGCTCACCCCCGTCTTCGAGTACAGCGCACTGGGCAAGTGGACAAAGAACTTCGCCAACCACGACCTCGGACTCTTCCCCAAGGCGAACGGCCAGTCTTACGGAGCCGACATGCCCGTCGAGGAGAGCGGCAACGCACTCATCCTGCTGGCCGTCATTGCCAAGATGGACGGCAACATGGACTATGTGGCACGCTATTGGACCTACCTCACGAAGTGGGCCGACTATCTCGTCGAGCACGGCAAGGATCCCGCCAACCAGCTCTGCACCGACGACTTCATGGGCCAGTCGGAGCACAACACCAACCTCGCCGTGAAGGCCATCATGGGCGTAGCCTCTTACAGCGAGCTGGCAGCCATGCAGGGACTCGACGATGTGGCCGCGGAATACATGGCAAAGGCCAAGGAGATGGCCGCCTACTGGACGCGCAACGCACAGACATCGACGGGCGGCGTACACTTCCTGCTGCAGTTCGGCAGCGCCGGCTCTACGTGGAGCACCAAGTACAACATGGTCTGGGACAAGGTGTGGGGATGGGACATCTTCCGCATCCCGCGCACCCGCGAAATGGCTTACTACACGGGAAAGATGCTCACCTACGGTCTGCCCCTCGACAGCCGAGGCAACCTCGTGAAGAACGACTGGCACATGTGGGCCGCAGCGATGTCCGACAACAATTCGATGATGACACGCTACGTAAACCCCATCTGGAAATTCATCAACGAATGCCCCACCCGCGTGCCCATCACCGACGGCCACGACGGCAGCAACGCCTCGAAGCGCCTGTTCCAGGCACGCAGCGTCGTGGGTGGATATTGGATGAAGGTCTTTGTCGATCAGTTCCTGTCCGGCAAGCTCACGCCCAGCGCCCTGCGCCTACCCTCGGCCGACAGCCGCCCCGCCGTGCCTCGCCTCTACGACCTGCAGGGACGCCCCCTCACCGAATCGCAGGCCCACGACGGCATCTTCATCCAGCAGCTTCCCGACGGCACAGTCCGAAAGATGCGGCGCTGAGGGGCCTCCCCCAACGTTTAGGGAAACACCTACTGCGGTTTAGGAAAATGCGTATAAAAGGGTTTGCGGAAAGTGTCTACCTTTGCAATGTCAAAAGGACAAAAACCGAGTAATAACCCATTTAAAACTTACAACTATGAAGCGCAATAACCTCTACAGAATCGCAGTGATGATAATCGCCGTAATGGCAAGTGTAAACCTCAATGCTCAGGCTCGCAGAATGCGTGGCGATGCCCCTCACCGTCCCGGTCGCGAGATGGTGGCCCGGCCTCACGGCGCTTCGCATGCCCACGCACCTGCACCTCGGATCCATCACGACGCACCGCGTCCCGTGCACCACATGGCCGCCATGCCGATGCACCACCGCGTGGACCGTCACGGCTACCTGCCCGGATGGGGACGCCGAGTGCGCTACATCGACGGACGCTGGGGCTACTGGCGCGACAGCCGCTGGTACTGGTACGATACGTACTTCGCACCCGACTACTATTTCGCACATCCGCTGAGCCACTTCCATGCACACATCTACGGCCGCAACGCTGCCGCAGCAGTGGGCGGAGTAGCTGCCGGAATCGCAGTCGGTGCGCTCATCAACGCCCTGATGCACTAACTCCCCCCGCATTCGGGATGCCGCGCTTACACTCAAACAATACAGACACTTACACAGGCTTGGCCGGATGTCCATTGGGCACCCGGCCAAGTTTATTGTAGTACGGCTTCGGCGTGAGCTCAGTCGAACGGAAGGGGATTATCGCACCAATACCTTTTTGCCGTTCACGATGCGGATGCCGTGTGAAAGGGGAAAGCCTTTGGCCGAGCGTCCCGCAATGTCGTAGACCGAAGG
>JAILBW010000140.1 GCA_024680695.1 Bacteroidaceae bacterium | reverse complement strand
GCCCCTGCCTGTGGTCTGCCGTCCCCCCCTGAAGGATTTTTCGTTCCTCTTTACAGTCCCAACACGCGGAAAATTACGTCGGTGGCACCTGCATTGGATTCGATGTATGACTTGCAGATGCGGCCACGGCTGTGGCGCAGTTCTTCGCTGCGGAGGGCGTGGTCCATGGCAGCATTGAAGAGTGTCTGGCCAGTGATCTCGAAGCAGCCTCCGAGGCGCAGGAGGTCTTGTGCCTCGCGGAAGCCCTTGTTGTTGGGGCCTATCAGGACTGGGATGCCATAGACGGCGGCCTCGGGCACATTGTGCAGGCCGGCACCGAAGCCACCGCCCACGCAGGCGACATGGCCGTAGCGGTAGATGCTGCTGAGCAGACCGAAGCAGTTCACGATGAGACAGTCGGCCTGACGGACGTTGTCCTCGTTGGCCTCGGTGTAGCGCAAGCAGGGTCGGCGCAGCTTGCTCTCGATTTGACGCAGGTGATCCTCGTCGATGACGTGGGGGGCGAGGATGAGCTTCATCTCGGAGTGGGAGTTGAAGTAGGGGATGATGATGTCCTCGTCGGGCGGCCAGCTGCTGCCGGCTACGAGCACCATGGGGGCGTCGGCGACGAACTGCTCGACGAGGGGCAGAGGCTTGGCCTGGTGGGCGATGTCGATGACGCGGTCGAAGCGGGTGTCGCCCACGATGGTGACGTTGTTCCGGATGCCGCGAGTAGCGAGCAGACGGGCCGACTCCTCGTCCTGGACGAAGAAGTGGGTGACAAGCTTGAGTACATGGGCATAGCCCCAGCCGTACCAGCGGAAGAAGACCTTGTTCTTCCGGAAGATGCTGCTGACGCTATAGACGGGGATGCGCCTGTGGTGGCAGGCGATGATGAAGTTCAGCCAGAACTCGTACTTGATGAAGAAAGCCATCTCGGGCCGCACCAGGCGGAAGAAGCTGAGTACGTTGCCTGGGGTGTCGAGAGGGAGATAGCAGATGACATCGGCACCGGGATAGTTCTTCCTCACTTCGTATCCCGAGGGGGAGAAGAAGGTGAGAAGGATCTTGAACTCGGGATGCTGACGACGGAAGCGTTCCATCAGCGGCCGGCCCTGTTCGAACTCACCGAGCGAGGCTGCGTGGAACCAGACGTAGCGGGCCTGCGGGTCGATCTGCCGGCGAAGGATGCGGAACGTATCGATACGTCCCTTCACCATCGCCCGTGCCTTCCGATGGAAGGGCGAGACGAAGATGATGCCAAGCATGTAGAGATAGATAGCGAGGGAATACAACATTGAGGTGTGTTCTGATAATTAACTAATTCAGGTGGATTATCTTTTTCTGTGCCCGACCCTTCTCCGGCATCTCTGGCCCAAGGCCACAGTTGCACGGAAAGAGTCCAAGGCGAAGTTCAAAGCTAATTGTTAGAATCCACCTGGCCTAATGTTTCGACAGCATATTGCATGCGGGCCAACGTCTCTTCCTTGCCCAGGAAGGCCGCCAATTCGTACATGTCGGGTCCCTGTCCGGCACCAACGAGGCAAATGCGCCAGGCGTTCCACGGACGCAAGCCATTGGCCTCGGCCCAGGGGTCGACGAGAGCGCGGAGCCCGTCGGCAGTGAAGTCGTCCTGCGTGGCCAAAAGGGCAGCCAGTTTTTGCATCTCGGCGGCTGTGTCGTCCTTCCAGTTCTTGCGAACGAACTTGTCGTCGCGGTCGAAGGAGTCGGGGGCGACGAAGAAGAATCGGGTGAGGGGCCACAGGTCGGAGATGAAGCTCACGTTGCGCTTCTTCCGGTTTCCTTCGTTGTCGGTGTACTCGATGACTTTCAGCTTCATCATGCGCACCACCTCGGCCTCGCGCTCGGGTGTGCTCTCGATACCGTTCTGCCGCAGCAGCTTGTCGAACTCGGGCACCCAAGCCTCGTCGGGCTGGCGGAGGAGGTACTGGTGATTGAACCAAGCGGCCTTGACGTAGTCGAAGCGGGCACCGTTGCGCGAGCATTTCTCGAGGGAGAAGAGCTGCACCATCTCGTCCATCGAGAGCAGTTCGCTCTGGTCGTTGCCGGGATTCCATCCCAAGAGTGCCAGGAAGTTGACTACGGCCTGAGGCAGATAGCCCTTCTCGCGGTAGCCGCTGCTCGTCTCGCCCGACTTGGGGTCGTGCCATTCGAGGGGGAAGACGGGGAATCCCAGGCGGTCGCCGTCGCGCTTGCTCAGCTTGCCGTTGCCGACGGGCTTCAGCAGGAGAGGCAGGTGGGCGAAACGGGGCATTGTGTCCTGCCAGCCGAAGGCTTCGTAGAGGAGGACATGGAGCGGCGACGACGGCAGCCACTCCTCGCCGCGGATGACGTGGGTGACCTCCATGAGGTGATCGTCCACGATGTTGGCCAGATGGTAGGTGGGCAGCTGGTCGGCGCTCTTGTAGAGTACCTTGTCGTCGAGGATGCTCGAATTGATGCGCACCTCGCCGCGGATGAGGTCGTCGACGAGCACTTCGTGCCCTGGCTCGACGAGGAAGCGGACGACATACTGTGCGCCCTGGGCAATCAGACGCTGCACCTCGTCGGGCGGCAGCGTGAGGGAATTGCGCATCAGGTGGCGCGTAGTGGCGTCGTACTGAAAGTTCTCTATCTCTCGGCGCTTGGCTTCCAGCTCCTCGGGCGTGTCGAAGGCGTAGTAGGCCTTGCCGGCGTCGAGCAGCTGGGCAACGTACTTCTTATATATTTCCTTGCGCTCACTCTGCCTGTAGGGGCCGTAGTTGCCACCGAAGCCGACACCTTCGTCGAACTGGATGCCCAGCCACTGGAAGGACTCGATGATGTATTCCTCGGCACCGGGCACGAAGCGTGTGGAGTCGGTGTCCTCGATGCGGAAGATCAGGTCGCCGCCGTGCTGGCGGGCGAAAAGATAGTTGTACAAAGCAGTACGGACACCGCCAATATGGAGCGGTCCCGTCGGACTTGGGGCAAAGCGCACCCTCACTTTTCTCTCTCTCATGTCGATTTTTTACGTTATAGGCCACAAAAGTATACATTTTTTTTCAGATAGAAGAGTTTTTTTTGTATTTTCGCATCGGATTAGCCCCTCACCGCGGGGCAAGGCACGACGAGACACGCAAGAAATGATAAGATTCAACCACATCCACAAGCTCACGGGGCGCGACATCCTCTACCGCGTCGCCCTCGTCCTGGCTGCTACGGCACTGCTGGTGCTGTGCATGCCGAGAGAGAGTTACACCACCTATCAGTACCGCCTGGGCGAGCCCTGGGACGAGAGTCCCGTCATCGCACAGGACAGCTTCCCCGTCTATAAGCCCGAAGCTACGCTCGAGAGGGAGCGCGACAGCCTGCGGCGATACTACGAGCCGTATTTCCAGATGAATGCCGAAGTGGGCGAGAAGCAGTGCAACGCCTTCAAGGAGACTTTCGTGCAGAACCTGCAGACGGCGGGGGTGCCCGAATACTACATGAACCATCTGGTGCGCAAGTTCACGACGGTGTATGCGCAGGGCATCATGGACGCCAGCGACTATGACCGCCTGCAGAGCGACGAGGTGACGAACATCCGCGTCTTCCGCCAAAACGAGGCAGGGACGCGAAGCCTCAAGGGCATCTATACGCCCAAGACGGCCTACGAATACCTGATGGCCGAGAAGGACAGCACCCGCTACTCATACTCGTTGCTGCAGCAATGCAATCTGGACCGCTTCCTGCAGGAGAACCTGATCTACGACGCCGTAAAGTCGCAGCAACAGCAGCAGGAGGTGGACAACCTGCTCGTACGCTTCATGGGGCAGGTGCAGGCCGGACAGAAGATTGTGGACCGCGGCGATCTGGTCGATGAATACACCTTCAACGTGCTGCGATCGATGGAACGCTACCAGCAGGAGCGTTCGCGCAGCAGCCGCGAACAGGTGTCACTCATCGGCGGACAGGCACTCTTCACTTGCTTGCTGATGGTGCTCCTGCTGCTGTACTTCCTGCAGTTTCGCGGCGACTACGCATTCAACATCTCCTACGTGCTGCTGACGCTTAGTCTCTACACCGTCTTTCCGCTCATTACCTACGCCATGATGCGCCACCATCTGATGAGCGTCTATCTGGTGCCCTACTGCATCCTGCCCATCTTCATGCGCATCTTCATGGACTCGCGCACAGCCTTCATCACCCACGTCCTGATGCTGCTGGCCTGCGCCATCGCCCTGCACCATCCCTTCGAGTTTCTTGCCACACAGATGGTGGCAGGCCTCGTGGCCATCTACAGTCTGCGCCAACTCTCGCAGCGCGCCGAACTGTTCCGCGCCGCAGGACTCGTCACGCTGGCCGCACTGTGCACCTATCTGTGCATCGACCTCGTGCAGGGCAACTTCTTCCGCATCAACGGCGTAGATCGCTGGACGTATATCTACATCTGCCTGGCTGGCGGACTCTCGCTCATCGCCTACCTGCTGCTCATCCCCATCGAGCGCATCTTCGGGTTCACCTCGAGCGTCACGCTGGTCGAACTCTCGAACACGAACAATCCCGTACTGCAGCGGCTCAGCGAAGAGGCACCCGGCACATTCCAGCACAGCATGCAGGTGGCCAATCTGGCTGCCGAGGCCGCCAAGCGCATCGGAGGAAACAGCCAGCTGGTGCGTACTGCAGCCCTGTATCATGACATCGGCAAGATGGAGAATCCCGCTTTCTTCATCGAGAACCAGAACGGCGTGAATCCTCATGAGGGACTGCCCTTCGAGCAGAGTGCGCAGATTATCATCCGCCATGTCGCCGACGGCATCCGTCTGGCCGAGCGTTACAAGCTGCCGCCCGTCATAAAGAACTTCATCCTGACCCACCACGGACGAAGCCTTACGCGCTACTTCTATGTCTCGGAAAAGAACTTGCATCCCGACCGTGAGGTTGACACCACACCCTTCACCTATCCCGGGCCGAATCCCACCACACTCGAGCAGGCCATACTGATGATGGCGGACGCAGTGGAAGCTGCCTCGCGCAGCCTTACGGAATACACTGAGGAGAGCGTGGGCGCACTCGTCGAGAAAATCATCAATATCCAGGTGAGCGAAGGCTACTTCAATGAATGCCCCATCACATTCCTGAACATCCAGGAGGTGAAGGAGGTGCTCAAGGCTAAGCTGAAGACCATCTACCACACTCGCATCCAGTACCCTGAAATGGCGGAGAAAGCAGCCGACAACGAGGCTCAGCAGGATGCGCCTTAGAGCTACGTCACCCTTGCACATCGAATTATGAATCACTCCTCATTATGAATTACAGAAAGTCTCTCACCATCCTGGTGTTCTGCACCACCTTCACAGGCCTCTACGCCATCGACTACACAAAGTTCGTGAACCCATTCATCGGCACTCAGACCGACGCGACGGGCGCCCTGAGCGGCAGCACCTTCCCCGGCGCTACAATGCCGCAGGGCATGGTGCAGCTGTGCCCCGAAACGGAGAAATATGTCACCTGGGACCCCTGTTGCGGCTACGACTACGATCGCGACAGCATCTTCGGATTCACTCACACCCACCTGAGCGGTACAGGCTGCACCGACCTCATCGACGTAAGCCTGATGCCCGTCTCGTGGGAAGTCAAGGCTGAGCAGTTGGCCACCGGCGACTTCGGGCAGAACTTCTCCCACACTCAGGAGGGAGCCGAACCAGGCTACTACTGGGTGCGCCTGAAGGAGAGCGACGTAAAGGTGGAACTCTCCGCTACCACCCGCACTGGCATCCACCGCTACACCTTCCCCGAAGGGAAGCCGCAGGTCGTCATCCTCGACCTCGATCGCAGCACTTGGCGCGGCGATGCCTACTACACCGGGCGGCGTGCCTATCAAATCATTCAGAGTCAGATTCGGCAGATCGATGAGCGTACCATCGAGGGATTCCGCGTCATTACGGGATGGGCCAAGCTCCGCAAGGTGTATTTCCGCGCCGAATTCTCGCGCCCCATCAAGAGCCGCCTGCTCATGGACGGCAAGCGCGATACGGGAGGCAGCGATGTGGTGAACGGACGCACACTGCGCGCCGCATTGGCCTTCGACAACAGCGAGGGACGCGAACTGACGGTGAAGGTGGCCATCTCGCCCGTGGACAACCTGGGGGCACAGAAGAACATGAAGGCCGAAGCGGGGAGCTGGAACTTTAATTATTATAAGGAACGCGCGCACGAAGCTTGGCAGCGGGAACTCTCGCGCATCGACATCGAGGGCACCGACGAACAGAAGGGCATCTTCTACACCGGCCTCTACCATGTCCTGATGCAACCCAACACGATGAGCGACACCGACGGACGCTATATGGACACGAACTTCGAAATCAAGCAGATGCCAGATAGGCAGGTTTATCACAGCACCTTCAGCCTTTGGGACACCTTCCGTGCTGCCCATCCGCTCTACACACTCATAGCTCCCGACATTGCTGCCCAGTTCGTGCGCGACATGATACTCCACCACAAGACGTATGGCTACCTGCCCATCTGGGACCTCTGGGGACAGGACAACTATTGCATGATAGGCAACCATGCCATCCCAGTGCTCTCTGATGCCATCTTGGCTGAGTTGCCTGGCATCGACACCGACGAGGCCTATCGGGCCATGCTCGAGAGCAGTACCCGCAGCCATCCCAACTCGCCCTTCCATCTCTGGGAGAAGTACGGCTACATGCCGCAGGACTTGCAGAACACCAGTGTGAGCATCACCCTCGAGCAGGCCTTCGACGACTGGTGCGTGGCCGCCGTTGCCAAGAAACTGGGAAAACAGGCCGACTATGAACGCTTCCTGAAGCGCAGCGAGTACTACCGCAACCTCTTCGACCGCGAGACGGGTTTCTTCCGCCCGAAGGACAGCAAGGGCCAGTGGATTGCGAAATTCGACCCGCTCAGCTACGAGGAACCATGCTTCATCGAGGGAAATGCCTGGCAATATATGTGGTTCGTGCCGCAGAATCCCGAAGGCCTTATCGAACTGCTGGGCGGACGAGAAGGTTTCCTCAAGAAACTCGACGAGAATTTCTCGCTGACAGCCACCAGCGGCGAGGTGAACGGCAATGCCAGCGGCTTCATCGGACAGTATGCCCACGGCAACGAGCCCAGCCACCATACTGTGTATCTCTATAACTTTGCCGGCAAGCCCGAACGCACGCAGGAACTGGTAGAGCAGGTGCGCAGTCAGTTCTATAACGCCACTCCCTGTGGCTATGCCGGAAATGACGACTGTGGCCAGATGTCAGCTTGGTACATATTCTCGGCGCTTGGCTTCTATCCCTTCAATGCGGGTTCTGCCGAATACGTCATTGGCACTCCACTCTTCACTCGCGCCACACTGCACCTTGCCGGCGGCAAGGATTTCGTCATCAACGCCCCCAACAAGACGCCGAAGCGTATCCATGTAAAGAGCGTCCGTCTCAACGGCAAGCCCATCCGAGACTGGCGCCTCACTCACCGGCAGTTAATGGATGGCGGAACACTCGACTTCGTGTTGAAATAGACTCGGTCACCGACGGCATCGTCTTCTCCAGCGATGATCGGCAAAGGTACTGCACAGACTCGCGACTAAGCGATGTCAAAGTCGCGACATTTTGCATTTAGTATACTGAGTCTGCTCCTGCACTAAAGAGTCGAAACAAAATAAAGAGCATACCAAGCGGTCACTACCTCAGCGCTCGCGAATAAGTGGAGGAGGCGGAGGGAGAAGGGGATTTTCATAGCGCGTAAAGGACACACCGATGTTTAGGATGGCACTCGGAGAAAGTCGCACACCGAGGTCGGCACCCAACGTAGTGGAGGGCGACTCGAAGGGAAGCATCGGACCATGCAGGCCGCGCTGGCCGCCTACGATGCCGAAGTCGTGAACGAGAAAACCGCCTACGTTGAGATGGTCGTTGATGCGATAATCGACCAAGCCCATCACACCCAAAGTGTTCACCTGATGACCCCACAGGCGATAGTTGCTGTGATAGCCGCCAATGGCTCCCGTCCAGCGGCCATCGTCGCTGAGTGGTGTGGCATAAAGCAAAGATGCATCGGAGAAGAACGAGGCACCGCGCCAAGGGCTGTGCTTGCCCCATCCTACGCGCACACCGGCTCCCACTTGGGCATTCAGTCCTTCATGGAGTGGCCAATCGCCCATCGGGTACATGCCAAGAGGGCCACTCATCGGGCCGCCCAACCAATAACGGAAAGGACTGGGCGCAGCATGCAGAGTGACACCATCGGGCACGGAGAACAGCGTGTCGGCAGGGGCATCTTCATGTCCGCCTTCTCGCGCCTCAAGTTCTTGCGCAGAAAGGAAGGCTGGAATCAGTACTATCAGACACAGGCATGCGATGAATCGTTTCATGCCGCAAAAATACACATAATGTGCGTTGTGGCAAAATCCACAACGTTAAACTTTCTGAAATCCCACAGCAAGGCACAAAAAAAGCACCGGCAAAGCCGATGCTTGAGTAAGCACGATTTCTTCTGCGCTTGTCGAAGTCGGAGGGGTTTATGCCTCGGTCGGCTTCTGAGCGGTGTACTTCTCGGCGATGCGAGCCTTCTTACCCGTAAGCTTGCGCAGGTAGTAGAGTTTAGCACGGCGCACCTTACCTACCTTGTTCACGGTGATGCTCTCAATGTTCGGGCTCTCGATGGGGAAGATACGCTCCACGCCCACGGTTCCAGACATTTTACGCACAGTGAAGCGGCGCTTCTCCTGATGCCCGGCAATCTTGATTACCACACCACGATAGAGCTGGATGCGCTCCTTGTTGCCCTCGACAATCTTGTATGCCACGGTCACAGTGTCACCAGCCTTGAAGGCAGGGAATGTCTTGCCAGTGGCAAATGCTTCTTCGGCAATTTTAATTAAATCAGCCATTGTAATTGTTAATTAAATATTGTTTTGTCGATCACACGCAGGCATAGCAGGTCACTCTTCTCCTGCCAGCGACCTGCGGGAAAGCGGGTGCAAAGGTACAAATAAATTTAAGAATGAAGCAAGAAGACTGAAGATTTTTTTATTGTTTGGGCAAAATTAGGCTCTTTTATGCATTTAAAAAGCCTCATTTCGTCCTCTTTTGGCTCAAACTTAATGCTACCTCACTACTGCTGCATTCAGTAATATTAACGTGTGTTCGACGAAAAGGAAAGGACATATTATCATGTTCCACTTCGTTTTGTAATACGACAGCAAGCAGGAAACATTACGACAGCAAGCAGGAAACATTACGACAGCAAGCAGGAGACGTTACGACAGCAAGCAGGGGACGTTAC
>JAILBW010000123.1 GCA_024680695.1 Bacteroidaceae bacterium | reverse complement strand
AAAATGAAATGCAATGCAATATTGCAATATGAAACATGCATTTCATTTATTTTCAATGCATTAATAAAAATAGGAAATTGCAAATGGTTATTCACATAACTGTTTTACCCCTCCTTAGGCTTAACACTTATAATGTGTTTGCGCCCGAAGGGAATGAGGAAGACAAGAGCAAGTGTTGCCCGATGCTTGCGCAAGTGTCTTGATTTACAAAAGCAGGCAATGAACAAAACTTGCGAAGAAAAAGCCCCACCTCCTGCCTTTTTCCCGATAATGGGCAAAGGCAAGGGGTGGGGTTACTTGTTACTTGGGCTGTTTCTTACTTTTGCATATGTTCCCACTCTTTCACACGCCATTCCAGCATCTCCTCGATGTTCTGGTACGTCATGTGCGCATACGAAGACGACGCGTCGAATATGATGGACTTGCCGTTGCGGGTGTAGCCTTCGTCCTCGCCTTCCTTCTTCATGTCCTCAAATACAGACTTGGCCATGCTCTCGCTTGGATACGTCTCCGTGACGGTGGCTTTCACGCAGATGCTGTTCTCGAAAAACCAGTCCTCAACAACGCTGATTTTAACTTTGCCAACGCTCTCGGTGTAGCTGAGCGTCAGCTGCTTTCCCTCCACCTTCTTCAGGGTAGGCTTGCTCGTTACGAATTCGGTGTCTTCGTCGATTTTCGGAAGTTTTTCGTCATCATCGTCGCCACAGGAAGTCATGCACACGCTGCCCATGCAGAAGAGGGCTGCCAAAAAGAGATACTTTTTCATTTTTTTTGGTTGTTTTGATGTGAATAATGTTGATTTCTTCCCAAAGATATGACTTTTTCTCTAAACGAACATTATAATGCCTGCAAAAAATGACATTAAAACGTGTTTTTTCCCATTCGAGAGGGTGAAATGACAAGAGAACGTCATCTTTTTCGTGATATTTGGGTCAAAAACCAGCTTGTCGGCAGTGTGATGAGGGAGAGACTCTCCGCACACCTCTCTCCGTCGATGGCTGCACTGACGATTCCGCCCGCATATCCGGCACCCTCGCCACAGGGAAAAAGTCCACGAAGGCGTACATGCTGCAACGTTTCGTTGTTGCGCAGGATGCGCAGGGGACTGCTTGTGCGTGTCTCCACACCAATCACCGTCGCCTCGTTGGTCAGGAAACCATGCTTCTGCCGCCCCCATAGACGAAATGCTTCGCGCAGACGGTCGCTCACGAACGAGGGCATCCAAAAGTGGAGCGGACTGGCCAGAAGTCCCGGCGCATAGGACGATGCGGGCAGCGACTCGCTGAGGCGTCCGTTTACGAAGTCGGCCATCCGCTGTGACGGTGCAGTCTGTTGGCGGTTGCCTTGCTGCCAGCACAGGCGCTCAAGCGCTTCCTGGAATCGTAGCACGGAGAGTGGGGGAGAGAGAGGTTCCTCCTCGTTGATGCCCTGCACCATGAGCGCAGGATTCTGCATGTCTTCGGGCCTTATCTCGACCACCATGCCGCTATTGCTCCAGCGTCCGCCGCGATTGCTCGGGCTCATACCGTTCACTACAATCTGCTCAGGCCCGCTTGCTGCTGGTACTACGAAGCCGCCAGGGCACATGCAAAAGCTATATACTCCGCGCCCGTCCACCTGTGTCACCATGCTGTATTCGGCTGCAGGGAGCCACCTTCCGCGTCCCTCGCGACTGTGGTATTGGATGCGGTCGATGAGTTCCGACGGATGTTCCAATCTGACACCCACAGCAATGCCCTTGGCCTCCACCTCGACGTGGTTATTCACCATCCAGCGATAGACGTCGCGTGCCGAGTGGCCAGTGGCCAGTATCACGGGTCCCAGGAACTCACAGACGCCTGTGCATTGTCCGTCTTTCATCCTTTCCGCCTCGATACCCTCCACCGAGTCGCCGCGCACGATGAGTCCCGTCATTCGCGTCTCGAAGTGTACCTCTCCGCCGCAGCGCAAGATGGTCTCTCGAATGTGCTCGATGACGCGAGGCAGGCGGTCTGTGCCGATGTGTGGATGGGCATCGGAGAGGATGGACTGACTGGCGCCATGCTGTACGAAGATGTGCAGAATGCGTTCCACGTTGCCGCGTTTCTTGCTACGCGTAAACAGCTTGCCGTCGCTGTATGCACCGGCACCGCCCTCGCCGAACGAGTAGTTGCTCTCGGCGTCCACTTTTTGCTCGATACGAATGCGTGCCAGGTCCTTCTTGCGTGCATGGACATCCTTTCCCCGTTCCACGACGATGGGACGCATCCCCAATTCGATAAGTCGCAGTGCGGCAAACAATCCTCCTGGTCCGGCGCCCACTACGACAACGGGGCGTGCCTCGCTCACGTCGGGATAGACAATAGGCGTGAAATCCTCGACAGAGGGCTCCTCGTCCTCGTAGGCACAGACGGTGAGATTGACGACGACAGTCCTCTGGCGTGCGTCGATGCTGCGGCGCAGGACGCGTACAGAGGTGGTGCGCATCCCTTTCTCCCGCTCCAGGTAGGCCCGAATGCTCTGCTCGTTATATGCGTCGCGAGGCAGCAGGCGTAGCTGTAATTCGTGTCTCATTGGTGTGAATAGAGGAATGGCGTGCTGGCAATTATTGCCTGGCACGTCATTCCCAATCAAGTAACTGTAAAGTTGATAGTTGAGTCTTATTTACCGAAGTAACGCTTCAACAGTCCGGCAAAGCCAGCACCATGGCGTGCCTCGTCCTTGGCCATCTCGTGTACCGTGTCGTGGACGGCATCGAAACCGGCAGCCTTAGCATTCTTGGCGATGCGGAACTTATCTTCGCATGCACCTGCCTCAGCGGCAGCACGCTTCTCGAGGTTTGTCTTCGTGTCCCACACACACTCGCCCAGCAGTTCGGCAAAACGTGAGGCATGGTCGGCCTCCTCGAACGCATAGCGCTTGAAGGCTTCGGCAATCTCGGGATATCCCTCGCGGTCAGCCTGACGTGCCATTGCCAGATACATGCCCACCTCGCCACATTCGCCATTGAAGTGGTTGCGCAGGTCGTTAATCATTTCCTCGCTTACGCCTTCGGGCTTGCCATCGCCAATACGATGAACGGTTGCGTAGGTGGTCTCACCCTCTTCCTTCAGTTCCGAGAACTTCGAGGCCGGAGCCTTGCAGATGGGGCACTGCTCAGGAGCAGCATCGCCTTCGTAGATATATCCACAAACGGCGCAGATAAACTTTTTCTTCATTTTCTTCCTTCTTTATTTAAATTAATACTGTGTGTGTCCTTTCGGACTGATACTGTATGTCCTGCATGCATCGTCGAGATGCTTGTTGTCCTCTTTGCATTATTTGCGGGGCAAAGATATATGTTTTATGCTTCCCTGCAAAAAAAAACTTGTTAAAGAAAGTAAAATGTCGCGTGTTTTTTTGTGGATGTCGCAGAAACGTCGTACTTTTGCATCGTAATTCGAATGCGATAGTGGCTCAGTTGGTAGAGCATTGGCTTCCCAAGCCGAGGGTCGCGGGTTCGAGTCCCGTCTATCGCTCAACTGAATGTGAGGGGATTAGGCTACGTCTGACCCCCTTCTTTATATCACCATATAAGGTGTGTGGACAGAAAGAAGATGACGAAAGACAGGAAGGCAATCATCGTCGGTGCCAGCTCAGGCATCGGAAGGGAAGTGGCAAAGTTGTTGCTTGCCGACGGTTGGCACCTTGGCGTGGCAGCCCGACGCGAGGAAGCGTTGCTGGAACTGAAGGCGATGGCTCCCGAGCGTGTGGAAGTGATGACTATCGACATCATGACACCCGATGCCGGAGAGCGCCTGCAGTGCCTCATAGAGAGATTGGGAGGGATGGACCTGTACTTCCACGCTTCGGGCATTGGCAAGCAGAACCGCTCGTTGGAACCTGATATCGAACTGCGCACGATGGAGACTAATGCCTTGGGATTTACTCGGATGATAACCACAGCATACCGATACTTTGCAGAGCGTGGAGAGGGCCACATTGCAGCCATCACCTCGATAGCTGGCACGAAAGGACTGGGACCTGCTCCGGCCTATTCTGCGACAAAAGCCCTGCAAGCTAAATACCTTGAAGCACTGGAGCAACAGGCACATCAGCGAGGACTGCGCATCCGATTCACTGACATCCGTCCCGGATTTGTGGATACAGCATTGCTCAGCGACGGTTTCCGCTATCCAATGCTGATGCGTCCCGGCAAGGTGGCGCATGACATTGTGCGCTCCATCCAGCTTCGGCGCCATGTACGCATCATCGATGTGCGATATCGCATACTCACGTTCCTGTGGCGCCTCGTGCCGCGTTGGGTTTGGCGTAGACTGAAATTATAATGT
>JAILBW010000121.1 GCA_024680695.1 Bacteroidaceae bacterium | reverse complement strand
CTACTCCATCAATGGCGCGACCGACAAGCCGCAGGAGAAGCCCGTCGTGACCTTTGCCGACATCACCATCGCTGAGGCAGCCGCCTGGGTGGTGGGCAAGACGAGCGGCATCGTCTACGACAACAACAAGCGCCTCGTCCTCCAGCGCGCCGAGGTGGTCTATTCCAACGGCGGTGCAGTCTTCGTGCGCGAAGGCGAGAATGCGGTCGAGTTCTACAATCTGGGAGTCACCTGCTCGTCCGGCGATGTACTGAGCGGCGAGATACGTTGCTCGCTGGAGAACTATTACGGCATCGCTGAGTTCATCAAGTGCGACTCGACGGATGTGACAACGGTTACGGTGACCAAGACGGGCAATGTGCCTGTGCCGGTGGAGGTGACGATGGATGATGTGAAGTCGCTGAAGCATCTTTGCAACCTCGTCGTTGTGAAGAATGTGACCGTAGCGGTGGACACCTTAGGCACGTTCATTAAGGATACTGCAGGCAACAAGCTGCAGCTGCGCACCCGCACCCCGGGCATCGAGGCGCCTCAGGACTTTGCCGGTAAGACTTACGACGTAACGGGCATCCCGGCATACATCTACAAGGGCGAGGGGCAGCTTTGTGCGATTGCCTTTACGGATATTGGCGAAGGTGGCGGCGTAGCTGACATTACGAATGACGCAAAGACGAGTCTCATCTACGACCTGCAGGGTAGGCGAGTGGACCGTGCAACGGCTAACACCCGTTGCGGCATATACATCATAAACGGAAAGAAGGTAGTGAGATAGTCACTGCCTTCCCCATTCACATCGCACAACGCCGCTGGCTGTATCATCAGTCGGCGGCGTTGCTGTATAGAGGGATTAGAGTTTCTGAGTATTCGGATTACCCGGAGTATTCTGAGTTCTCCGATAACCCCATAAAGAAAGCCGGAGAGCAGCTTCTCGCATGCTCCCCGGCTCGTAGTAGTTGATAATTGTGTGACGAATTATTCTTCTGCTTCTTCTTCGCCGAAGATGTCCCACTTGTTCTCTTTTCCCAGAGCGTCACCGCCATTCACGGTGCCTTCGCCTATGGGCAGGCTTGCGGCCAGCATCTCGCATGACTCCGCAGAAGCTACTGTCATTGTTGGTTTGATGTACATATAAAGCCCCCTCTCATTCTCCCCGAGGGGAGAGGCCATACAGGGGTATGGGCCTTGGGTTTCTAATTCTTCTGATTAATACCCTATTTCCCCCTCCCTCATGGGGGAGGGGGTTAGAGGGAGAGGCTTTTACTTCAGCACCTTCTTGCCGTTCACGATGAAGACGCCCTTCGTGGCCTTCTCCATGCGACGACCGCTCAGGTCGAAGATGGTTTCGTTGTCGGTCGAGGTCTCAACCTTCTCGATGCCAGTGCCGGCGAAGTCGAAGGTGTAAACCTTGGCAAGGGCGCCACCGCCATCACCGGCCGACGTGGGCAGCAGATAAGCTTTGCCGAACGGAATCACTGTGCCTTCCGTAGCCTTGTAGAATCCAACCACATTGTCCTTGTTAGCCAGTACATACTGGCTGCCAGTGGAGGTCAGAGGCTCGGCTGTGCCCTTCAGGTCGTTATCAGCCACAGCGGTCAGGCCTTTTTTGGTCGGCTCGAAGCTATAGAAGCCAGGAGCACCTTCCACCACCACAGCGGTCTTTGCGGGAATGCCTCCGCTCAGTTCTGTGAGTGCCAGGCAGCTGCTCGTAAACTTACCTGTGTAGACCTTAACATCCATGCCCTCAGTAAGCAGATCCTCCTCGGCATAGAAGGTGCCAAAGCCGGCATCGCTAATCATTGTCACGATGTCATGTGTCTTGAAGATACTGGGACCGCCGAAGTCCTGGCCGCCTTCTGCACGATAGGTAAGGTTCTGGCGATAGGCGTACTTGCCAGCCTTTATGTTGATGAAGTAGGTGAGCTGGCCGCTTTCGAGCCAGTCGCTGGTGTAGCCCTCGGGAGCGGGCTGCTTGGGAGTCTCGTGCGAGCCACTCAAGTCGTAGTTGTTCGATGCGTTCACCACGTTCTTGTCACTGCTTCCACAGCGATAGAGGGTGTTATTGCCGTTCATGTTCAGCAACGTACCAGTGTTCCAGCAGTTAGCGATATTGAGGACAACGGTCTGACTGTCGTTCGAGTTGCCCAACCAACCAGCAAGGGCAGCGGAGTTCTTGGCTCCGGCGATGCGACCTTCGTTGAAGCAGTTCTCAATCGTCACTGTCGGGCGACCCGAGTTGCCACCAATGATTCCGCCGGCATTCTCGCCTGCAGAAATGCTCAGGTTACCTGCATTGAAGCTGTTGCGGAAGATTACAGCCTTCTGGCTGCTCGACTCCCAACCTACGAGACCGCCGCAGTTGTTTCCGGCACCCGTTATGTCGCCTGTGTTCCAGCTGCCCTCGACTGTGATGTCGCTTTCGGCCACACCTACCAAACCGCCTACGCAGCCCTTGCTACCTTCGGCAGTACCCGTAATGTCACCATTGTTATAGCTGTCGATGATTGTCACGCTGGTGCCGGTGTTGCCGATGAGGCCGCCCACCTTAGCTTCGCTGCTTCCATTGGCAAGAATCTCGGCCAAAGTATAGTTGTAGCAGTTGGTAATCTTGTTGCCACCGGTGGTCACTACGTTGCCGAAGAGACCGCCCACGCAGCCAGTACCGGTAATCTTGCCGAGGTTAGAGCAATCCTCGATTGCGAAACCTGCATCGACACGGCCACCGAAGCCACCCACGCTTGTTCCAGTACCTGTAACCTTACCGGAGTTCTGGCAATAATTCACAAACGTCAGTGTGACGTTGTCGGCCTTGTCGTGCTTGCCTACGAAGCCGCCCACATGATAGTTACCCGTTACATCGGCCCAGTTCTCGCAATTGTCAAAGATTACGTTGGCACTTGTAGCGCCGAGGAAGCCTCCAGTTTGAATATCGCCCGTCACTTTACCCACGTTGGTACTCTCGATAATCTTGATGGTCAGCGGTACGTCGGTGGCGCTCTCCGAGCGACCGATGAAGCCGCCCGACTGAGCTTCGCTGGCGGTGATGGTGGCTCCGTTCGAGCAGCCCTTAATGGTCAGTTCGTTGCTTTCGGGGTTACCCAGACGTCCGGCATAGCCGATAAGACCAGCCGTGCAGGAACCGCCCGTGAAGGAGCAACTCTCGTCGATGAGGACGTCCTTGATGGTAGCGCCCGCGCCTACATTGCCGAAGAGGGCAGCACGGTCGTTCACGGGGCCTTCCATTACCAGATTCTTGATCCAATGCTTGTTGCCGTTGAAGGTGCCATAGTAGTGACCCTTCGGTGTGTTCTCGTAGAACCTGCTGCCAATGGGCAGGAAGGGAATGTCCTTCATGTCGATGTCCTGCGTCAGCACGGCATTCGCACCCGTATATTTCAGCGAAGACTCGCTTACCATTGCAGCAAAGCCGTTCAGCTCCAGTCCGTTGGTAATCTGATATACGCCGTTCGAGAGCTGAGGCATCTGCATCGGGTAGTTGAAGTTCGAGTAGCCAAAGCCTTCCACGTTATAAACGATGCCGTTTTCTTTGCCGTTTGTCGTGGGATATTCGTCCTTGCCCAAAATCTGGAACCAGCCGGGTATACCGCTGCCGCCGTTCAGCATAAAGCAAAGTTCGCCAGTGGGAGCCTTTGCCAACACTTCCTCGCCTTCGTAGCAGTTCGTTGCAGCCATGGTGCTCTGACCGGCACCCATGATGCAGTTATAAGAAGTGTAGCTGTTGGTGATTATACCGTTCACATTGGTTCCAACGATACCGCCCGTCTGTGTGGCATCAATTGAGCTGAGGGCGATGTTGCCCCAGCTGAAGCAGCCATCGATATTCGGTTCGCTGCCGCCGCCATTCACTATCAGACCTGCGAATACGCCGGCGCGCTCGTTTTCCGTCGTCTTGATGTCGGCGTTCACGATACCCAAGTCCAAAATTCGGCCGCTGGTACTTATGCGACTGAAGAGACCCGACTCATAATCGCCCTGCTCCACCTTGAGGTTCTTGATGATGTGGCCGCCGCCGCCGAAGACGCCTTCATAACCATTGCCAAAGTGCGGGAGATTGTCAGAATAGAGGCAGATGGGCGGGAATACGATGCCTGCCATATCGAGGTCTTCCACCAGGTCGGCGCATGCACCGTTGTTGCCGTTGCTTACATACTTGCTGAACCATACGAGCTGTGCGGGAGTGCTAATCTGGAACCAGCCGTTCCATGTAGGTACGAAGCCCATGTCGAAGTCGCCGCAGACGGAGCAGATACCATCTACGAAGGCATGCTCGTCACGATTGCCGGCCGTGTTGCTGTAAGCCACTTCACTGCCAGCCTTGGGCGTACCGTCGCAGTTCTGGTCAACAGCCAAATACACGATGCCGTGCGAGCTGTCGAACGTGGGATAGGCGTCGCCGCCCTCTCCAAGTGTCTGATACCACACGGGGTTGTCGCTCTGGCTGCCGTTCAGCTTGTAGCAAAGCTCGCCGGTGGAAGCCATTGCTGCAGCCTCGTCGCCGCAGAAGCTGTTGTTGGCTGCCACACCGCCGCTCACGTCGTTGAATGCACCAAAAGATGCCGCTGTCGTGTAGCAGCTGTTGATTGTCGTACGTGCACCGAAGGCTGTCAGGTTGGCAAAGGGTGCCTTTTCTGCGTTCGTGGTGGTCACGGTCAGTTCGCCTGCCGTGTAGCAGTTGCTCACGCCCTGTGTGTTCAGAATCAGGGCTGCCAGCACACCGCTACGTACGCCCGTGGCACCTTCCTTAGCGGCATTTGCCACGCTCTCGATGTTGGCATTCACGATGCCGAGACGGGTAATAGTGCCCTGCACGCGGCCGAAGAGACCGGACTCCTGACCTGCGGTGGTTTTCACCTTGAGGTTGCTGATTATGTGTCCCTGGCCGTCGAACTTGCCGGTGAAATCGTTTTCGGTGTGCGTACCGTTCTCGGGATCGATATGCAGGCCGATGGGTTCAAAGCTCTCCACACTCGACATGTCGATGTCGTTGGTCAGCACGGCGCTTGTTCCCTTGTTGGGTGCGTTCACATACTTGCTGTACCATACGAGCTGAGCAGGTGTGCCAATCTGGAACACGCCGTCCACCTGAGGCACATAGTCCATGTCGAAACCGCCGCAAACGGAGCAAACGCCGTCGGCAAAGGTATGGTCCTGAGTGTTGAGGCCCTCGTTCTCGTTGCTGTAGCTGACAGAGATTTCCCTCTTGCCGTCGCAGGCAAGCAGTCCGTTCTTGTACACCGTTGCGTGCGATGTGTTCATCGTCGGACGCTCATCGTCGCCGATTGTCTGGAACCACACGGGATTCTCGCTTTGGTTGTCATTCAGGATGTAGCAGAGCTCGCCTGTGGGCGCCGTGAAGGTCACATCGCTCATCACGTATGAGTTCACGATGCTTGCCTGTGCGCCCCACGTGCAGAGAAGCGTGTAATCCGTAAGACAGTTCTTCATGACGGATGCCGTAGCGTCGGACATGTAGCCGCATACGGCGCCGCTGCCATTCGTGGCCTTCGTGGCCTCCGTAGCGCGGTCGAGTGTCAGGCCGAATACGGCGCAGTTCGCAACGACGCAGGAAGAATTGCGGCCGATGATACCACCCGTTGCTACGGGAGTGCTCGAGTCGTTCAATATCGTTGCGTTCTCAAGCGTCACGCGTGTGACGGTGGCACCATTAATGCAACTGAACAGAGCCACGAAGAACGTGTTCTCCTCGTCGGCCACAACCTTTAGGTTACGGATGGCGTAGCCTTGGCCGTCATAGGTGCCCTTGAAGGCACCTGCATTGTTGTTTGCCTTGCCGTTTACCATAATGGGCGACTGGAACATCGGTGTGAAGTTGATGCCCTTCATGTTCAGGTCGGCAGTCTGCTTGAACGTTGCCCTCTGCACGCTCTCGCGTGTGGCTTCGTCATTCGAGAGCTGGGATAGTTTCACGAGGTCGGCCGGGGTGCTGATAAGGAAAGCACCGCTTTCGTCCGTCGCGAAATCCTGTGCCCATGCGCTCATGCTTATCAGCATGGTCGCACAAAGAAATAGGAATTTCTGTTTCATTTGAGTTGTTTTAAATTAGGTTAATGAATAAAAAAGGTTGGTTTGTGTTATTGTCCGTTTGTTATGCTTTTACCGTATCTCTTTCGCATGCGCAAGTACCTTATATTAATAGTTTTCGAGGCGAAATTTAGGAAAAAAAACACTTCGCACCAAATTTAGCGGCAGTTTTTCCCCTTATTGGGCTGAAACGTGCCTGCATCGGCGTCTGCTGGCATCTGCGATACGACCTGCATGCCGTTTTTGCGGCGTCGTTCACTTGAGCCGTTCGTCCCAGATGGCTTTGATGGTTTCCTCCTGTGAATAGCCCACGGGACATGCCTCGCTTTTCGTGTTGGCAAAGTAATGATGATTCGTCCGCGCACCTTCGTCGCAGCTGATTACACGTAT
The DNA here is from genome assembly GCA_024680695.1 of Bacteroidaceae bacterium. Classification (GTDB taxonomy): domain Bacteria; phylum Bacteroidota; class Bacteroidia; order Bacteroidales; family Bacteroidaceae; genus Physcousia. Next base: position 1,103 of record JAILBW010000121.1, on the reverse strand, counting down.
GAGCGGCATCTGCAGATGGCCGTTGGGATCGGTGCGGCGCAGCCAGTCGAAGGCATACCAAAGGAAGCTGTTGCGATACTCCTCGCTCTGCAGCGCAAACCATGTAATTTCGTCGTAGCCCCAGCAGAAGTGGTCTTTCGTGTTGGCCACGCCAGTGTGTGTGCTCCTGCCGAAGTTGTCGAACTCCACGAGATAGGGCATATGGTCGGCCTGCCACCCGCTCGGGGCGATGGCACCTTCGCTGACGCAGAAGAGTGCGTCGAGATGATGTGCCTTAAGCTCGCCTTGCATGGGGTGCTCCACAACCTCCTTGATGCGCAATGGGAAAGAATTGAAGTCGAGCAGGCTCACGCCGTGGCGGATGAAACCATGCAGGGGGACGTGGCCGTCCAACAGCACATAGTGCCGGCGTGCATGTTGGGCCGCATACTGGCGTATCATGAATATCAGCTTGTCGTAGCAGCCTTTGCTGGGATCGTCGCCGCTGATGAGGTCCACCTGCCCGAGGTGCAGCGCCTCGCAGCCTATATCAATATATGTTCGCGCGAGGAAGTAGTACCAAAGTTGCGTTTCAAGATTGTTCACCATCGGTACTCCGCCTCCGTTCTCACCCCATAGAATTTCGGCATTCGGGTCGATGTGTTTCACCATAGCTTGGCTGTCGAAGTTCCTTTCCTCGACGGGAAGGCCGAATGCCTCGAAAACCCAACTGGGAATTGCCAGGCGGTTCACGCCAGAGCTCACGTATTCGAACAGGCATGCCTGAAGCACCATCTCGGGGTCTGTCTTGTGAAGTCGGGCCGCGATGCGAGTGGCATTTCCGATAAAGGCTGTATCGCCCAGCACGGCCTCGCCGCCCCAGCAGAAGATGGCACGCCCGATGAACTTGGCACCGATGTGTTGCACCATGCGGATGCCATCTTCGGTATAGGGAAACACATTGCCCTCCTTGGGGCCTTTCTTGAGCAGATTCGTTGCGGTGACGGAGCGGTCGAGATAGCGTTCCAGCACAGGACGCGAGATTTTGCCGTCGAAATAGTAGGGCGATGACGGGTCGAAGACGGTTTCGCTCCATAGGAGGCGCGGCAGCATGAGCAGGCCGG
>JAILBW010000099.1 GCA_024680695.1 Bacteroidaceae bacterium | reverse complement strand
GGGTACCGCCCCTGCACAACGGCAAGACACAATAATTAGTGCCGAAGGTACGACAGAGAAACAAAAAAACAGGCAAGACTTGTATCAAAACGGGACTTTGCAGTATCAAAAAATGGCATTCCCAGTTTCAGAAACGCCACTTTGCTGTATCAAAAACGGCACTCTCAGTGTCAAAAATGCCCCCCTCGCTGTATCAAAAATGGCAGTTCCAGTTTCAAACGCGACCTTGCGGTATCAAAAAATGATATTTTTAGCAGCAGGCAGGCAACTCTGCCGCAGCAAGCAGGAGCCTCTGCGACAGCAAGCAGGAGCCTTCACGGCAGCAAGCAGGAAGCTTTGCGGCAGCAAGCAGGAGACATTGCGGCAGCACACTTTTTTGCAAGTCGAAGCGAGCATGACTTTCCTCTCACTTATTCGCAGCCGTTGCATTTAGACTAAAGAACGCTGTTTTCTACTTTTCAAGTTCCCCGTTGCCAACCACACTCCGGCCACGGTGAGGGCCATGCCTGCCGCCGACATCCAGGTGAGCGGTTCGCCGAGGACGATGTGGGCTGTGAGCAGTGTGACGAGTGGGCTGAAGTATATCAGGTTGTTGGCCCCCACGGTGCCCACTTTCTTCACCGAGAGGTTCCACACGAAGAAGCAGAGCAGTCCGGCCACCAAGCTCAGGAACAGCAGGTTGGCCAGCACTGTAGGCTCGGCCAGTGTGGCCGTAAGGTTTCTCGGCGCGCGAGCGATCAGGAGTACTGGCAGGCAGGTGACGAAGCCCCAGAAGAAGAGTTTGCGTGTAATGAGCAGGGCGGGGTAGTGCTGGCTGACGCGGTTGTAGACGAGCGAATAGGCCGACCAGCTGAGGCCGCAGGCCAGCGCCAGTATGTCGCCCAGCGGATTCAGCTGCAGCAGGATGTGTCCGTTCATCACTACGCAGAAGACGCCCACCACTGCCATCAGGACGCCCAGCAAGAGGAGGGGCGTGAGGCGGGTGGAGGACTTGTAGAACAAGGCCATCAGCAGCAGTGTGTAGAGCGGCGTGAGGCTGACGATGAGGCTGACGTTTGTGGTTAGGGTGTAGTCGAGTGCCGTGTTCTCCGTCATGAAGTAGAGGCTGCCGCCGGTGATGCCGATCAGGGCCATCCACAGTTCCTCGCGCCAGGGCAGAAGCATCTGTCGGTGATAGAAGGGGAGGAGGCAGAGGTAGGCAATGCCGAAGCGCAGCAGGATGATGTCCTCCGGCTCGAGGCCATGCAGCAGGAGCACTTTCGTCGAGATGAAGGTGGTGCCCCAGACGACGACGCAGAAGAAAGCCAATAACCAGTACATGGGGGGGATGGATGGTGTCAGATGTGTGGATGGAGGCGGATGAGTGTGATTTCGGGCGTAGCGCCGATGCGCATCGGCATAGTGCCGCCCAGCCCGATATTGACGTAGAGTGTCTGGGCGGCTTCGTCGTATCGGCCGTCGCATTCGGGATAGATCCAGCGGCTGGGGGTGAAGCCCAGGATGCGGCACTGCATGGCGTGGGTGTGTCCGCTCAGGGTGAGGGGGATGTCGGTATGTCCGACCACCTCGGCGCGCCAGTGGGAGGGGTCGTGGCTGAGCAGGATGCGGAATATCCCCTCGGTGCCCTGCATGGCGCGATGCAGATTGCCACGGCGAATCACCTGGTGGGCACCGCAACTCTGATTCTCCACGCCGATGACGGCCAGGCTGTCTGTGCCGCGACGGACGATGAAGTGCTCGTTCAGCAGCAAGTGCCATCCCAGCTGCCGGCGTTGCATGTCGGCCAGCGAATCGACGCGCATCTGGCGTTCGTGCGGCGAGAGGCCCGGCGCGTAGGGGGAGTAGTCGTGATTGCCCAGGATGCTGACTACTCCGTCCCGGGCGCGGAGGGATGCGAGCATAGGCACAAAAGGCGCCAGCTCGCGGTAGTCGAAGGAGACAAGGTCGCCAGTGAAGACAATGAGGTCGGGGGAGAGCGACTGGATGCGCTCGAGGATAGGCTGCAGTCTGTCGGCATGGCTGCGCCATCCGTCGAGGTGCAGGTCGCTGATGTGGACGATGCGATAGCCGTCGAAGGCGGCAGGCAGCGCAGCGTTGACGTAGTCCATCTCCTTCACCTCGCTGCGAAAGCGGCCAAAGAGGTTGCCGTAGCAGAATGCTGCCCACCACAGGCACAGCAGCCCCATGCCAGCCCAGGCGAAGGGGCGCCATGGGAGTGAGTGGTGGAAGAGGCGTGCCACCAGCCATGCTGCAGCATACACCACCTGCGGGATTAGCAGCCAGATGATGGAGACGATGACTGAGAGGATGACGAAGAACTTGCTCATGACCCTGTTGGTGTGTCCTGGTGTTCTGTGGCGGAGGGAACCGTAACGACCCTGCAAAGGTAGGTAAAAAAAAGAGGACGGCCAAGTGTGGGCGAAAGAAATGTCGGTAAAAGCGGGGGATTTTTGCCGCGCGAGCCCCGCAGGCGGCTGTCTGCAGACGAAAAATGTATTAAAAAAAGCCCGAAGATTGTTTGTCGTTTCGCAAGTTTATGGTATCTTTGCGCCGAAGAAACGAAGCATCGTGGATCCGCAAGCACTCATTCACCGATATTATGCCGACTGGCCTGAGCTGGAGGACATCCTGCTGCGACACAGCGAGCGGGTGAGGGACCGTGCCCTGAGCATAGCGGCCCGACATCCCGAGCTGCACCTCGACGAACGGTTCCTCGCCGAGGCGGCGATGCTGCACGACATCGGCATCGTGCGCTGCAACGCGCCAGGCATCAAGTGCTTCGGCACGGAGCCCTACATCCGCCACGGCCTGCTGGGCGGCGAGATACTGCGCAGCGAGGGACTGCCGAGCCATGCCCGGGTGGCCGAGCGCCACACGGGGACGGGGCTGACGGCCGAGGCTATTCGCCGGCAGGGGCTGCCGCTGCCCGAAAGGGACTTCGTGCCGGAGACGGCAGAGGAACAGGTGGTCTGCTATGCCGACAAGTTCTACTCGAAGACGCGCCCCGACGTGGAGAAGACGCCCGAACAGGCGTTGCAGAGCCTGGCGAAGTTCGGCGAAGAGGGGCTCGGGGTGTTTCGCGGCTGGATGGAGAGGTTCGAAGACTACTGAAGAAAACTGACATAACAATGAAAAAGAGACATCTTATCCTGCTCTGCGCGGCGATACAAGCAGCGGCGGGGCTGCAGGCCGAGAACTGGATGGCACGCCTGCCGGACAAGGCCTTTGTGTCCACCCTGAGCATTCCCGGCACTCACGATACGGCCACAGGCTCGGGCTGGGCCAGCGGCTATGCCGCGCTGGGCAACCAGTATGCCCGCACGCAGGACCTCGACATCGCCGCCCAGTGGGAGGCCGGCATCAGGGCGTTCGACCTAAGGCCCAGCGCCTTCGCGGATCACCTGAACCTGAACCATGGCATCATGGCCACGGTGCTGCACTTCGACAAGGTGCTCGAACAGCTGCGCGACTCGTTGACGGCCAATCCGTCCGAGTTTGTCGTCATCCACATCCGTCACGAATCGGAGGGCGACCAGACGGGGGGAAACTTCAACGCGCAGATGACGCAGGTGCTCAAGCGAACCGACCTGAAACCCTACCTCGCGAACTATAAGGCGTATCTGCGCGTGAGCGACTTGCGCGGAAAGATCCTCGTCTTGTCGCGAAGCGAGTATGCCTCGTCGCCCGTCGGCGGATTCATCCGCAACTGGACGAGCGATGCCAACTGGAGCCGTCAGACCCAGGGCACCATCGTAGGGCCGGGGAACGCGAAGGGCACTCTCTACATGCAGGACTACTACGAGACATGCACCGACGCGGAGATGCAGACCAAGATCAATGCCATCAATCAGATGCTGGACTTCAGCACCAAGCATAATACGCAGCTGATAACGCAGATAGTGTGGGTGCTGAATTTCGCCTCGGCCTATTCGCAGGTGGTCAACCTGCTGGGCAACGAGATATCGACCAGCAACGGCTATCGCGACAATGCGGCCCACACCCATCCGGCCATCCTGGACTACCTCTCCACCCACGATGCGGGGCCGACGGGCATCGTCATGATGGACTATGCGGGGGTGGACGAGAGCGCCGGCTATGCCGTTCGCGGGCTGGAGCTCGTGAATGCGATCATCGCCAACAACTTCCGCTATCTCGAAGAGAAGCAGCCGGACTGTGTGTCGCTGCCCCGAGCCGACGGCGCGGAGGCTGCCTTTTCGCTGCATGGCTTTCGCATGCCGGCCGGCACTCGGAGCGGCGCAGTGCGCATTGTCCGGAAGGCCGACGGGCAGGTGCGCAAGGTGGTGAGATGAGCGCCAATAAGTAAAAAAATCCTAAAAACACGCACTTGTGGGCAAAACTATGCAGTTTTGCTCCGCAACTCTCAACTTTTTGTCGTACCTTTGCAACTTGGATTAAAAGGCATCGAAGTGAAGTCGAAGTTGCGCGTCCTGTTCATGGCATTGCTGCCTCTCATGCTGTTTCTGCAGATGGGTGGCAGGGGGTATTCCATGCGTGCGGCACCGCCCGCGGCATGGCTGGGATGGGCTACGGACTCGACCGACACTGCCCGTATTGTCAGCCTGCCTGCCGACTCGGCCGACACTACCCGCACTATCAGCCTGCCTGCCGACTCGGCTGATACTACCCGCACTGCCAACCTGCCTGCCGACTCCATCCCCCTGCGCGCCTACACCATCCTGCCCGACACGACCGAGCAGGAGAAGGACTCGCTCTCCGTCGATTCCCTGCAAAGCAAGAGTGCGCTCGACGAACCGGTGACATACACGGCGAAGGACTCCATCACCTTCGACTACGGACGCAATCGTGCCCACCTCTTCGGGGAGAGCCAGGTGAACTACCAGAACCTTGAGCTGACGGCCGACGAGATAGCCATTGCGCTCGACAGCAGCATCGTGCATGCCATGGGCACCCCCGACTCGACGGGGCTGGTGGTGGGAAAACCCGTCTTCAAGCAGGGCGACGACCAGTATGAGCCGGACAGGATAAGCTACAACTTCAAGACGCGAAAGGCCTTCATCTCCAATGTCTATACCGAACAGGGCGAGGGCTTCATGATCTCCCAGGACGGCAAGCGCGACTCGATGGGGACGATGTATGTTCAGAAGGCCAAGTACACGACTTGCAACGCCAAGCATCCCCACTTCTACATGGCGCTGACGAGGGCCAAGGTGAGACCAGGCGAAGACGTCGTCTTCGGACCTGCCTACCTGGTGGTCGAGGATGTGCCCCTGCCGCTGGCTATTCCCTACGGCTTCTTCCCCTTCAGCAGTTCCTATTCGAGCGGCTTCATCATGCCCACCTATGGCGACGAGACCACTCGCGGCTTCTATCTGCGCGACGGCGGCTACTACTTTGCCATCAACGACCGCGTCGACCTGAAGATGCTGGGCGAACTCTATACGAAAGGCTCCTGGGGACTCTCAGGGCAGAGCACCTACAAGCGCCGCTACCGATACAGCGGCAATGTCTTCGTCAGCTTCCAGAACACGAAGGAGGGCGAGAAGAACATGCCCGACTATTCTGTGGCCAAGAGCTTCAAGGTGACGTGGAGCCACCGTCAGGACGCCAAGGCTACCCCCTCGCAGACGTTCTCGGCCAGCGTGAACTTCGCTACGAGCAGCTACGAGCGCAACAACCTGACGAGTATGTATAATCCCGAAAGCTTCACGCAGAGCACCCGTACGAGCAGCGTCTCCTACAGCAAGACGTTCAACGACATAGGCCTCACGCTTTCGGGCGGTCTCAACCTCTCGCAGAACATGAAGGACAGTACGATCTCCATGACGGCGCCCACCCTGAACATCAGCCTGAACCGCTTCAACCCCTTCAAGCGCAAGCGAATGGTCGGCAAGGAGCGCTGGTACGAGAAGATTTCGGCCAGCTACACTGGTACGCTCACCAACAGCATCAGTACGAAGGAGAACCAGCTGCTCCACAGTTCGCTCGTCAAGGACTGGAAGAACGGCATGCGCCACCAGATACCCATCAGCGCGACGTTCTCGGCACTCAACTACATCAACATCACCCCATCGTTCAACTTCACCGACCGAATGTATACGAACAAAATCATGCAGTCGTGGAACGATGCGGCGAATGCCGTCGAACGCGATACGCTCTACGGCTTCTACAATGTCTATAACTACAACATGAGCATCGGTGCCAGCACCAAGCTCTACGGCACCTATACGCCGATGCCCTGGGCCGGCGGAAAGAAGATAGTGGCCGTCCGCCACGTCTTCACCCCCAACGTGAGCTTCAACTACGCCCCCGACTTCAGCAAGTCGCGCTATGGCTTCTACGACTCCTACGTGAAGACCGACCCCAACGGAAATGTGTCCACCGTCACCTATTCCCCCTTCAGCCACGGCAGCTACGGCACCGCCGGCGCGGGACTGGTGGGAAGCGTGACGATGGACGTCTCGAACAACGTGGAGATGAAGGTGCGCACCGACCGCGATTCGACGGGCACTCGCAAGATAAGCCTTATCGACGAGCTTGGTGCCTCGCTCAGCTACAACATGGCGGCAAAGGAAAAGCAATGGAGCGACCTCAACATGCGCCTCCGCCTTCGCTTCTCCAAGAGCTCCACCTTCTCGATGAACGCCGTCTTCGCCACCTATGCCTACGAGTTCGACGCGAACCACCGCGTCTTTGTGGGCAATCACACCGAATGGTCGCAGGGACGCTTCGGACGCTTCCAGGGCATGACGCAGAGCAAGTCGTTCACCCTGAACAACGATACGTTTAAGAAACTCTTCAACCGCGGCAAGGACAAGGGCTCGACCTCATCCACCGACGAGGACGAGGAACTGGACGACGAGGAGGAGGCCGACCCCGAGATGCAGAACGTCGATCCCGACCGCAAGAAGGGGCGCAACAGTGCCGACACCGGCGGACGTAAGGGCACCACCGAAGAGGGTTACCTGGCCTTCCGCCTGCCATGGAACTTCACCGTCAGCTACAGCGTTTCGATGCGCGAGAACACTTCGGCCCGAATCCGAGAGAAGCGAATGCGCTATCCCTACAAGCTCACCCATACCCTGAACTTCTCCGGAAACCTGCAGATTGCCGAGGGATGGAACATCAACTACGTCTCCGGCTACGACTTCAACTACCACCGACTGAGCATGACCACCGCCTCGCTCACCCGCGACCTCCACTGCTTCTCGATGTCGTGTCAGATCGTGCTGCAGCCCTATACGAGCTACAACTTCACCTTCCAGTGCAAGGCCAGCACGTTGGCCGACGCCCTGAGATGGAAGAAGCAGAGTTCCTACTCGAGCAACATTGAATGGTATTGACAATCAGTAACCTACAATAAACAAAAGAAAGCTATGAAACGCAACACATTCCACCACGCACTGCTTGCTGCAACCTTTGCCACGGCGCTCAGCTCCTGCATGAACGACCCAGAGCGTCACGAACTGCAGATGGTCTATCCCGTGTCCTCCTATCTCTTTGCCGACCAGACGGTTGACAGCCTCATGTTCCTCACCTTCGACAACTGGAAGGTCTCCCTCGACGAGAGCGACTGGATATCCGTCGTCGGGCCAAAATCCGGCGAGTTCAAGTACGACTACTACACCCAGCACATCATCAAGGTGGATCTGGCCATGCAGCCCAACACCACAGGGGTCACTCGCCGCGGATACGTTCGTGTGAACTCCTACAAGTACGAAGGCTATGCCTCCTACGTCCAGTACGGATTCCTCGAAGTGACGCGCCCCGAGTATACCCCGAAGTCTTATTTGGGCGAGTACAATACGATACCCAAGACCGTCGAGTTCTGCCTGACGGACAGCGCCTCGTGGGAACTGGATTCGCTGAGCTTCTACACGGAGAAGCCCTGGACGCTGACCTTCAAGGACCCGAACGACTCGACGTGGGTGAAGCCGCAGATGATGAGCGGCGAGGCAGGTCCCAGCCGTGTGAACCTCAACCTCGTCCCCAACACCGCCGACGAGCGTAAGGCCACCTTCGTGCTTACGAGCAGCGGCATCAGCACCGAGATCTCTGTGTGCCAGCTGGCTCCCGAGCCCGAAATCGCACCCGCTCCTTGAACCGCAAACGACCTTAAGCCGATGCCTTCTTCCACACTCGACCTTTTCGAGGACTATCGTCCCGACACACCCTTCACCGACCGGGTGGTGTGCCTCCTCGGCACGTTTCGACAGAGCTCCCGCGCCCTGCAGCAGAAGTTGCGCGAAATGGGCGCTGACTATCGGCCATCGACGCGACCCAGCCGCAACGTCCACTATTGCCTTGTGGGCGAGAATCCGCCTGCCGACCAGATGGACTACCTCGCGACGCTGGCCTATCACGGCTACCGACCGCGAGTGCTCCGCCAGAACGACCTCGACGACATTCTCTCCGGCCACTATGCCGGCTATCGCGTTCCTGCGGAGTTTTGTAAAGACCTGCGTCTGACGCGCAGCCACTACGAACTCTCGCATGTCGATTATTCCCTCGGCATGAACCCGCTCTACACTCGCGAACTCTATCTCTCGCCCGACACCCTCACGCCACAGTATAGTCTCTATCGAATGCTTGGCGAGCGTGGCATCTACGCCAATGCGTATATCGACGAGACCACCGACGTACTCCTCGTCAGTGACCGCACACTCGAGGATATCACCGAGGGCCGCTCCAATCCCGTCGTCGAGTACATCCAGCAGACGTACAATCGCAGTCGGGCTCAGAGCTATCGCTACGTCATGACCACCGAGAGCGAAATCCTTGCTTTTCTGGAAAAAGGGAAAAACTGATTTAGTTCGTAGCTTGATTATTAGAGCACCCCTATACTATTTGCAACGGTTACAGCGCACTGCGGATGGGGGTGAAGAAACGCCCGCTCAGACGTTCGCTGGTCGGGAAACGCTCCTTCCACAGTTTGGGAGTGAGCATGAAGCAATGCTCCAGTATGTCGCGGTGGAAGATTTCCTGCAGCTGGCGAGTCGATGCGGCATCGAAGATGAAGAGGCTCACCTCGTAGTCGTTCCTTAGCGAGCGGCCGTCCATGTTAGTGGTGCCCACGCAGCAAAACGTGTTGTCGATGGTCATCACCTTGCTATGATGGAAACCGCCTTCGTAGTAGTACACCTCGGCTCCCCGCTTCATCAGTTTGTGCATTTCGATAGCTTGAACATTCTGCGTAATGGCCGCATCGCCGTTGTACGACACCATCACCTGCAGCCTTACCCCCCTTTTCAGAGCGCGGTAGAGTGCCCGCCTGACGGTGCGGGTGAGCGTTGTGTAGGGATTCACTATCTGAACGTTATCCTTTGCGTTGTCGATGGCTGCGGCAATGGCGCGGCGCATATTCTCGCTGTGGTGGCGCGGCATTCGCGAGACGAGGGCGACGGAGGCTGCGGAAGCAGTGGGGGAGAGGGGTGACGGATGTTTGGCGCCGAGGCACAGCAACTCTCCGCTGACATCATACCACATCACCTCGAAGATGTGCTCATAGCCCTCGACCACAGGCCCTGAGAGCCTCAAGTGCATGTCTCGCCACTCGCCGATGTGCGGTTTGCCGTGCAGGTAGTAGTCGGCCACGTTCATACCCCCCGTATAGGCGACCCTTCCGTCGATAACGGCAATCTTGTGGTGGTTGCGGTGCACAAAATGATGCACCCAAGGGAAGCGCAGTGGGTCGAAAGCGTATATCTCAATCCCGCGCGCGCGTATTTCATTAAGGTAGTCCTTCCCGAGCGGCTGGTCGCTGTACTGGTTGCCGACGGCATCGAAGACAATCCGCACCCTTACACCCTGCTCCACCTTCTGAGCCAGCAGGTCGAAGAGGCTGTGGCAGATGCTGTCGTCCTGAAACTTGAAATAGTCGAGATGGACATACTCTTGCGCCTGAGCGATGTCGTCGAAGAGCAGCCGGAACTTCTCCTTGGCCGTAGGCAACAGTTCCACACCGCACTGCTCATAGAAGTCGGCACCGAGTTTTGCCAGAGCCTGCCGTGTAGCCTCGCTTGATTGCTGGGCGTAGGCGCAAAGCACCATCGCGAGCGACAATATGAGACAGCGCAGTCGCATTCCTCCTAAATCATGCAACGAAAGTTATCCACTACCCCAATGAGGTGCTGTTCCTCATCAACCACCAGCACAGCATGTATCTTTCTCTCGTTCAGGGTGTCCAGAATTTCGTTCACCTTCGTTTGCGGGGCAACGCAGATGGGGTGGGGCGTCATGGCCTGTTCCACGGGCAGATTGAAGAAGCGTTCCTGCAGGCGGTTCACGGCACGACGGATGTCACCGTCCGTGATGATGCCCACGATGTGACCTTCCTCGATGACAATGCCCAGTCCGAGCATGCCGTCGCTGATGCGTATGATGGCTTCGCCCAGTTTCATCTGAGGAGTGATGA
>JAILBW010000060.1 GCA_024680695.1 Bacteroidaceae bacterium | reverse complement strand
CGCTCATTCCCAGCGCTATCAGGCTGCAGCTCATCTACGACCACGAAGATACCTGGCCGGCCTGGGAAGTCAGCTACGCCAATGTGTGCCGCACACCTTCGTCCTACGTCTCGAAGAACGTCGAGATGGAGTTCGTCGAGGACGGTCCGCTGCGTAAGTCTCTGCGCGTCAAGAGACAGCAGGAAGGCTCCACATTCGTGCAGTACATCCGAGTGAATGCCATCAACGACCGCGTAGAATGCGTAAACGAGGTGGACTGGCAGACCAGCGAGCGGATGCTCAAGGTCAATTTCCCATTCTCTCCCGCATTGCGCAATGCCAATACCACCTACGACATCTCGCTCGGCACGATATCGCGCGGAGTGCGCACCAATGACGAATACGAGGTCTGCGGCCACCAATGGGCCGACCAAAGCAATACGGCAAACCGCTATGGCGTCTCCATCCTGAGCGACTGCAAGTACGGATGGGACAAGCCGTCCGACACCTCGCTTCGGCTGACCCTGCTGCGAACACCCTCCTGCAAGAACTACGACCATCAGGCGAACATGGACCTGGGGCCGAACAAGTACACCTACGCCCTGCTGCCTCACGAAGGCGGGTGGGGCGCACAGACGCAGATGCAGGCGGGGCAGCTCAACCAACCCCTTGTCGCCTTCGTCGCTCCCAAGCACAGCGGGACGCTGGGCCGCCGCCTGACATTCGCCGCGCTCAGCACCGACAAGGTTGCCATCAAGGCCCTGAAGAAAGCCGAGGACAGCGACGAACTCATCGTGCGCGTCTATGAATGGGTGGGCGAGGAGCAGCAGGATGTCCGCCTCTCCTTCCCCGCGCCCATCGTGTCGGCCCGCGAAGTGAATGGCATTGAGGAGGAACTCGGCGAGGCCAGGACGGAAGGCAACGCCATCGTCTTCTCGATCGGTCGTTATCAGCCCAAGACCTTTGCCGTCCGCCTTGCGCCGCCCACCCAATCCCCAACGGCCAGTTCCCAAGGCACGGCGGTCGCACTGCCCTACAACATCGACCTGATGAGCTACGATACAGCGCGGGGCAATGCTGTCTCGTCGTACACTTACGCCTATCCCGCCGAGCTCATCCCCGATGTGCTCGTCTGCGACGGCATTGCCTTTGCCATGGGACCTCGTGGGAATGGTGAGAAAAATGTGCTGCGCCTCTCCTCGGAGCAGACCATCGTCCTCGACCGCAAGCCCGGCGAGAACAAACTCTACTTGCTCCTCACCAGTCCCACTGCCGCCGGTGCACTGGTGACCGTCACCGCCGGCGACAAGGAGTTCGAGCTGTCGGTGCCTTACTTCTCGGGTCGCGCAGCGGAGCCCCCTTCCTGCACCACCCTCACCGAGAGCTACCGGCGGGAGAACATTGTCTTTGCCTCCTCGCATGCACACAACGTCTCCTCCGCAACCAACCAGACGATGCAGATGCTCTATATATATAAATATGGTATAGCATTGCCCGAAGGTGTGGAGCAAGTCGCGGTGAAATCCTCCGACCGCAAGACGTTCCTGTTCGCAGCCACCACCTCCGACTGCCGGAGCGACGATGTGGAGCCCTTTGCGCCTCTCACCACCGAGGTAGAGAGTCTGATGTTCGGTGCCCAAGGTGCATTGGATGACCGCCTTGTGCCCCGCTCTGTGTCGGCATCGCATAACAATAATGACAACGAGGCTGCCCGCTTTGCCAACGATCAGGACCCGACGACAAAATGGTGCGTCACCAGTGGGCAGAGCCAGACGCCCTGGCTGCAATATGTGCTGAAGGACACCGCCGTCGTGGAGCGCTGGATGGTGCTCGGCGCTGCCCGCGAGAGTGGCGGCTATGTCGCCAAGTCCTTCAAGCTGCAATATCAAGCAGCCGACGGCACCTGGGTCGATGCCGATGTCGTGGAGGGTAACCAGCTGAACAAAGTCGTCCGCACCCTGTCGCGCCCCATCACCGCAACCCGCGTCCGCCTGCAGATGGTGCAGGGCGAACAGAATGCCTACACCACCCGCATCTACGAGTTTGCCGTCTATGGCCACCTCAAGAGCGACGAGCTTACTGGCATTAGGGAAGTAATGGAGTCAAAAGACCATAAAGGCGCTGCGGACACGAAGATGCCGGCCTACAACCTTTCCGGTCAGCGAGTCGGCGACACCGAACGGCGCGGAATAATTATCTATCAGGGAAAGAAAGTCGTCAGGCCGTAGCTTACCGTTCGCGTTGCAGGCGCAGGCGGTGGGTGATGCAGGAGGGCAGTTCGTCCTCGTAGTGGGAAACCATGACAAGCGTCTTCTGCGGGCGGCGACAGAATGTCTCGATGACGGCCTTGGCGCGAGCGCGGTTGGCCGGGTCGAGGCCGTGGAGCGGTTCGTCGAGGATGAGCAGTTCGGGGTCTTTGACGAAGGCGCGGGCCAAGAGGCACAGGCGTTGCTCGCCGCTGCTCAGACGCAGAAACGCGCGGTCGGCCAGATGGTCGATGCCGAAGACGCGCATCCAGCCGAGGCACACTTCACGTTCTGCGGGGCGTGGACGCTTGTATAATCCTACAGAGTCGCTCAAGCCGCTGGCCACGATGTCGATGGCAGGCAGATTCTTCATGTAGGCGCGGTGCATCTCGGGGCTGACATAGCCGATGTGGCGCTTGATGTCCCAGATGCTTTCGCCTGAGCCGCGGCGGTGCCCGAAGAGGCGGATGTCGCAGGCATAGGCTTGGGGATTGTCGGCGCAGACGAGGCTCAGCAGGGTGCTCTTGCCCGAACCGTTTGCTCCGCTCAGTGCCCAGCGCTCGCCCTCGTTCACCGTCCAGTCGAGGTTCCTCAGAATTGTGCGTTCGCCGTACCGGATGCTGACATGGTTAAATCGCAGTATCTCACCGCCCTGATGAGGATAGAACGACTCGGCGGTGAGCGTCTTCGCGGGCAGACGCATTATCCATTCGAGTGCCTCCCGATAGCTGGCGGTGTCGGACTCTGTCTTCATGTCCTTGAGATACTCCTCGCGAGTGACCTTCGGCAAAAGGCACACTCCCTCGACGGGCAGGATGTGGCTGACGAACGCGGGAATCTCCTCGGGGCGACTCAGCACAAGGATGAGGGTGATGGCTGTCTCGCAGGCCAGATGTGCGAGGACTTCTCCCAGCTGGCGGCGGGTATCGGCATCGAGGCCGATGAAGGGGTTGTCCAGGATGAGAATGCGCGGCCGGTGCAGCAGGGCGCGAGTGAGCTGGAATTTGCGCATCTCGCCGCTGCTCAGCGTCACGAGGTGCTTGTCGAGCAGCGAATCGTTGTGCAAGATGTCGAGGCTCTCGATGGCGGCGAAGTCACCCTCGCCCGAAGCGAGGCTCTGTCCGCCGGACAGCCCCAAAGCCTCCCTGACTGTCGGCATGTCATCGGCAATGTCGTGCTGGTTCCAGCGCTGCTGGTAGTAATAAGTGGTATCCTGCTCGCCGTAGGAGTCGCGGAAACTGACGTACTTCACGTTTTCGCTGACGAGTCTTCGCTCGGCCGGGCCGAAGTCGTACTCCACTTCCTGGCGCAGCAAGGGATAGTGCCCCAAGAGCACCTCGACCAGTCGGCTCTTGCCTGCGGCGTTGGCGCCTACGATGGCTACTTGCTCGCCCTCGCAGATTTCCAGATTGATGGGTGCGCTCATGCGCCAATCGGGGTGACGCGGCACTCCGTCCTGTATGCGAACCAATTTGTGGATATTCATATTTTCATTAACCATTGACCATTAACCGTTCTTGGACAAGCCAAGCGGCAGAGCCGAGCGGACCATTGACCATTGACCATTGACGCTGGCGGCGAGGTCTTTAACCTTTAACCTTTACAATACCATTCTTGGACAAGCCAAGCGGCAGAGCCGAGCGGACCGTTGAACTGCCTCCTCTAAATCAAAGGGAGATACTTCCCCTTCTCCTTTAGGGGAGGGTTGGGGAGAGGCCAGCCCTTGAACTCTCAGATAATATTGTTCTTGCGCGCGAAGTCTTTCCAACTGCTGTATTTCTTCTCAGAGGTGGGTCGTCCCATCTGCAGATAGTGGCAGTAGGCTGCGCCCAACGCATCGGTTGCGTCCAAATATCGTCCCATCTCGTCGGGCGAGAGGTGCAGCATCTTCTGCAGCATGTAGGCCACCTGTTCCTTGCTGGCGTTGCCGTTGCCAGTGATGGCCATCTTTATCTTCATTGGTGCATACTCGGTGATGGGCACCTGGCGATGGATGGCTGCAGCCATTGCTACGCCCTGGGCGCGCCCCAGCTTGAGCATGCTCTGTACGTTCTTCCCAAAGAAAGGTGCCTCGATGGCCATTTCGTCGGGCAGATACGACTCGATGATGCCGCTGACGCGCTCGAAGATGCGCCCCAGCTTCAGATAGTGGTCGGCATACTTTCGCAGGTCGATGACCCCCAGAGCCTGCATCTCAACCTTGCGGTCGGCCACTCGCAGTACACCGTAGCCCATGAGGGTGGTGCCGGGATCGATACCTAAGATAATCTTCTCCATTGCCGGCAAAGGTACGACATTAATTCAAATTTATCAATTCATAACCCATAATTTCGCCCTTCGTTGCCTCATTTCACACTTTTTATACTTTCATTTGCCGCTCAATTCAAAATAATGTCATACCTTTGGCGTCGAAAACGTAAAAATGACATAGAACTATGAAGAAGATTGTGTTCCTTTTTGTCATGGCCCTGATGGCCACATCGCTGCGTGCCCAGGTGCAGACCCAGAAGGTTTCGGAGAGTGAGGTTGAGGCTGTGGCCACCACGAAGGCCGAGAATTATGCCGAGATAAAGTTCGACACACTGCGTCACGACTTTGGCAAGTTCAGCAAGGACGATCCCGTCGTGGAGTGCGCCTTTACATTCACGAATGTCGGCACTGCGCCCCTGATTATCCACACGGCAATGGCCAGCTGTGGCTGCACCGTTCCCACCTTCACCAAGACTCCGGTGAAGCCGGGCGAGAAGGGGGTGATCAGCGTCACCTACGACGGTACAGGCAAGTTCCCCGGTCATTTCCAGAAGACTGTCAGCGTGCGCTCCAACGCTGTGAGTCAGCTTGTTCGACTCACCATCGAGGGCACGATGGAGTAGAGCCCCTTTTTTCGCCGTGACTGCATTGTTAAGGAAAGCTTCCTTGTGCATACTCCTGCTGCTTGTCCTGTTCGGCACTTCCCGATACACGACAGCCTCTGCAAAGCACAAGGGGAAGACGGTTTGGTGTGTAGCTGAACCCGACAATGATTTGGCAGCCCTCTTGAAGAAAGAGGGCTTTGTCTTGAAGCGAGCCGATAACAATGCTACGCTGTTGAAGCGTGCCCCGAAGGGAGCTGCAGTTCTGTTGCTGGGCGATGGTTCCAGCGAGGTGCAGCAATTGTCGCAGGACGAGTTAGGGCTGATACAGCAGAAGCAGCTTCGCGTTTTTGCCGACTTTATGTTGCTTCCTGGTGCTATGGCCGAGATGCATGTAGCTGGTTTTGAGCGCGTCGTGGTTACCGAGAAGGCAGGCTCCCTGAATCCCATGGACCTCCTGACCGTAAACAGAGCCCGCTATTTCGAGGCCCGACCCGTTCGCCCCGTCATGGTGCTGGCTCGCGTGGCAGGCTTTGACGATGCAGTGTTTGGTCTGGAAGATACGCCCACTCATCCACTTGTCGACTGTCCCTTGGAGAATCTCTATGTGTCCACGGCCTGCTTGAGCGAGTTTTCCAAGTTGCGCCTGATGCCCGAGAACCGTTGGCAAGCATTTTGGGAAGCCATGTTGAGCAAGCTCACTGGGCGTGAAGTCCGTTTTGAGACGTGGCCCACTCGCGTATGGCCCGCCTACAGCGAACACCAGCAACTGCCTGATACGGCCAAGGTTCATGCTGTGCGCAAGGGTGTGGACTGGTTCTGGAGCGGACATTTTCTGGTTCATCCCTCATGGAAGGCCGACTATCTCGAGAAGTATCAGAGCACAGAGCCCCCTGTAGGCCCTGAACTGCCAGATGATGCCCTTACGGGCGACGGCAGCCTGGGCATCCTCGAGGGACATTGCTCGGCCATCAATGCTGACGGGCGTCAGACCTATCGCTATTCCCTGCGGACCGATGTCCACGGCGAGTCGGCTATGGCGCTCACCCTGGCCGGAAGGCTGCTGGGGCAGGAACGTTATAATCAGGTGGCTCACAAACTTATAGACTATGCCTTGAAGGAAAGTACAGCCGGACTACGGAGCGATCCTTCAAGTCCTTTATACGGCCTTGTATCCTGGGGCTTCTCGACCGATTACCAGCGCGGAGTCTATTACGGTGACGACAATGCCCGCTTCCTCTTGGGTGCCCTGCTGGCTGCCCATCTGCTGAAGGAGCATTGCTGGGACGACAAGCTTCGTGCGGCCATCGATGCCAACTTCGAGACTACCGGAATGGATGGGTTCCGAGGCCCGCGTCTTGAGGAAAGGGATATCTTGAAAAACGGACGCGAATTCTACCAGAAGCGCCATCTCGTCGATCCGCATCCTCACTACGAGAGCTGGATGTGGGCTGTATATTTGTGGCTCTATTCCCAGACCGGTGAGCAGAAATACTTTGACCTGAGCGAGAAGGGTATTTCGCAGACGATGGCCGTATATCCCGATGGATGGAGGTGGACCAATGGCATTCAGCAGGAGCGCGGACGCATGGTGCTACCCTTGGCCTGGCTCTATAGGATTTCGCCCACCGACGAGCATAAAGCATGGCTGAACCGTATCGTGGCCGACTTGAAGGCCAATCAAGTGGAGTGCGGAGCCATCCGCGAAGAGCTCGGCGATCCGTCGAAGGGCGACTATGGCGGGCCGCGCAGAAATGCCGATTACGGTGGGAGTGAAGCTCCGCTCATCTACAAGAACGGCGACCCTGTGGCTGATATGCTCTATACCTCCAACTTCGCATTCTTTGGCCTGAACGAAGCGGCCCGCGCCACTGGCAATCCTGCAATCCGCGAAATGGCCGACCGTCTGGCCGACTTCCTTGTGCGCATTCAGGCCTGCAGCCAGAGCGCTCCGGGAGTTGACGGAGCTTGGTTTCGCGCATTCAACTATCGCGACTGGAACTGGTGGGCCTCAAACGCCGATGCCGGATGGGGAAACCTGAGTACTCTCACCGGATGGATTCAGAGCTGGATCGTGGGCACTCTGGCTATGATGCAGATGAACACCTCCTACTGGGAACTGACGCAGCAGGCACCCTGATTGCCCTTATTTTATTTACGCGGCAGGCACCTTGATTACCCCCTTACTTTTATTTATAGTACTCATCGTAGATCTGTTCCAGCTGCGGATACATCCAGCGGGCGAGGCGTTCGCCACCCTTTTTGCTGAGGTGCAGTCCATCCTTGAAATAGACGCGGTTGGCGCTCCCAACTTCAGTCATGGGAGACAGGCCGCTGTAGCTGTAGGCATCGATGACGGGCAGCGAGTAGTAGGCTGCCACTTCCTTGATGGCATTTACGTATTCGCGGAACGTCTTGCCGGTGGTGCTGTTGGTGCCCTCGGTGATGCTGCCGTCGCTGGCCAGGATGTATTCCGGCTCGTCGATCTCCACACCGTGATGGATGGGCGTCATGATGACGATGGGCTTGCCGGCATAGCGTTTCACGAGCCCGCTCATTAGGCGGTGGAGTCCGGCATAGAAAGTGTAGCGTCCGGATTTTGTCCCGTCCGAGAACTCGCCGAAGGCAGCTGTCGCCTTGTGGCCGAAGTCGTTGGTGCCGCCGAAGACAATCACCATGTCCAGCCCGATGGACATCCTGCTGTATCGCGACTCGAAGGCGTTGGCCGTAGAGCCGTTGGCGCGGGCGATGTGAGTGGCCGATATGCCATAGTTCATGGCTTCGCAGCCCGTCAGCGCGGCGTAGGCATCCACATATTCGCCATACTGCGTAATGCTGTCCCCGAGGAAGCCGATGCGCTTTCCCTTCCAGTGCGACTGAACGAGCGGAGCCACATAGACGGTGTCTTTCTTGGCCTCGAAATAGTCCGCGTTCACCTTCGAGATGTCCTGCAGCGTGATGCTGTCGATCTGGTTTACGGGAATGGCCTGTGGCGTTTCGCCCTGCCGATAGACCACTGTGGCGTGGGACTGGGCGAAGAGGGAAGTGCTGGTGGAAAGCAGCAGCGGATAGATGATTTTGTGTGTAAGCATTGCTTTTCGAAATGTAATCTTTCGCAAATGTAGTGTTTTCTGGGAAGAGCGCAAAATATTCGCCGCGTTTTTTTGCTCTGCGCTCGTTTATTCGTAACTTTGCAGACGCGAAGAAACTGCAACGAATAATTCAGAACAATGCACTCATAACTATGGACTCAGCACTCAAACGCACTCCCGTCCTCCTTGTGACGGGATATCTGGGCAGCGGCAAGACGACGTTGCTCAACCGTATATTGAACAACGAGCGCGGCATCCGCTTTGCCGTGATTGTGAACGACATCGGCGAGGTGAACATCGATGCCGACCTGATTCAGAAAGGTGGCGTCGTCAGCCAGCAGGACGACAGCCTCGTGGCACTCCAGAACGGCTGCATCTGCTGCACGCTGAAGATGGACCTCGTGAACCAGCTGCGCGACATTGTGGCGCAGAAGGCGTTCGACTACATCGTCATCGAGGCCAGCGGCATCTGCGAGCCGGCTCCCATTGCGCAGACCATCTGCAGCATTCCCGCCATGAGCGAGGAATACCGTGCCGACGGACTGCCCGTCTTGGACAGCATCGTCACGGTGGTCGATGCGCTGCGCATGAAGGACGAGTTCGGCAGCGGCAGTGCGCTGATCAGCCAGCGGCTCGACGAAGACGACCTGGAGAACCTCGTCATCCAGCAGATAGAGTTCTGCAACATCATCCTCCTGAACAAGGCCGCCGAGGTGGAACCCGAGGAGCTGGAGCGCATCCGCCAGATAATCCGCGCCCTGCAACCAAAGGCTGAGATCATCGACTGCAACTACGGCGACGTAGAACTGAGCCGCATCCTGAACACCGGCCTCTTCGACTTCAATCGGGTGGCCACATCGGCTGCCTGGATTGACGAGATAGAGAACCATCACGAAGATGACGATGACGACGACGATGACGACGAGGAGGAAGAGCATCACCATCACCACCACCACGACGACGAACACCACCACCATCACCACCATCATGACGACGAGGGCGAGGCTGAGGAATACGGCATCGGCACCTTCGTCTGGATGCGCCGCCAGCCGATGGACCTGGGGCGCTTCGACGAGTTCGTTGCCCGCCATTGGCCGAAGAGTGTGATTCGCGCCAAGGGCATCTGCTACTTCCGCGACGAGCGCGATATGTGCTACGTCTTCGAGCAGGCCGGTCGTCAGGTCTCCATCCGTCAGGCCGGCCAGTGGTTTGCCACGATGCCCAAGGAGAAGCTCGACGAGATGCTGCTGCGCGATGCCAACCTGCGTCGCGACTGGGATGCCGTCTATGGCGACCGCATGCAGAAACTCGTCTTCATCGGGCAGAAGATGGACCGCAAGGCCATAGAGGAG